>NZ_JAUBPT010000003.1:0-118530 GCF_036700905.1 Microcoleus sp. S13_C3
AATGCTTGGATGGAAAGATGTAAAATTTTGGTGAAGAACTTTGAGAGAAGTTTGGCAGGGGCGACTGCCAAGCTCAACCTTTGTTTTATTAGGCTGATGATTAGAAGGCTTGCACCCTCTTCTTAGATGTCAAATGGGTTCTATATGCCCGCAGTTGGCACAGCTTTTAGAGCTAGGAAACCATCGGTCAATTTTTACCAGCTCTCGACCGTACCACGCTGCTTTGTAAGTCAGTTGTCGGACTAATTCACCCCAAGCGGCATCACTAATAGCATTAGCCAACTTGTGGTTCTTGACCATATTTTTGATAGCCAAATCCTCAACTACGATCGTTTGGTTTTCACGTACCAGTTGAGTTGTCAGCTTATGCAAAAAATCTTTACGGGCGTCGGCGATCTGCCCGTGTACTTTGGCTACTTTCAGCCGTGCTTTCTGTCTGTTATTGCTCCTTTTCTGTTTCCGAGACAGAGCTTTTTGTACCCGTCTCAATTTATTGTGCAACCGCTTAAAGTGTTTGAGGTTAGCAATTTTAGTTCCATCGCTAGTAGCAATCAGGCTGGTAACACCCACATCCAAGCCGATAGATTTATCGACTTCGGGCAGGGGTTTAACGGTGGGGTCATCCACCAACAGGGAGACATACCATCGCCCTCTAGCATCGAGCTTAACGGTGATAGTGGATGGACTGCAACCATCAGGAATCTGTCTGCTCCAACTAATGGGCAATGCTTCAGTACATTTAGCCAAAAATACTTGGCCATCTTTCCAACGAAAGGCAGATTTAGTAAATTCAGCAGTACCACCATTGCACTTTTTCTTGAAGTTGGGATACTTGGCACGACAGGCCCAAAAGTTAGTAAATGCCTTTTGTAGGTGTCTGAGTCCCTGTTGAAGGGGTACACAACTAACCTCGTTGAGAAAATCAAGCTCTTGCTCTTTTTTCCAACTTGTTAGCATAGAAGAAGTCTGTTCGTATCCAACGCGCTCGCTTGTTTGATACCAAGCATCGGTGCGAGCAGCTAAAGCCTTGTTGTAAACTAACCGCACGCAGCCCACTGTCCGCCTCAAGAGTGACTCTTGTTCGGTGGTTGGGTAAAATCGGTACTTGTAGGCTCGCTGAGTCATGCCTGACATTGTAACATATTCCCTGTAAAGCCGTGCTAGAAGCACGGGGTGTCCCACCCAACTTTTCTGATGATTGTGCCGATCGGCTGTTGACGCCTTGGAACTTAACTGGAGATAGATTTCTGCTTTAATATGTCGATCCTGCGATCGCGATCGAGCGCGGGACGTTAATCTAGTGACAGGTTTAGAAAAAATTTCGATTTTGCGATCGAGATTCGCAGCTTCCAGACCTCTCCTGTGACTGCACCCAAAGACGGATACCCTGCCACGTACTCAAGTTGTGAAGATCGAAGAATTTTAGACATTAGGGAAATCCCCCAGATACTGGCGGCGTCGTCAATCTAAAATCTAAAATCTAAAATCTAAAATCGACTAACCGGGCACAGCGCTTCGCCGTTACTACCGAAAATTTTAGAAATGTCCCCAAGTACCGATATTCTGATTGTTCTCCTGCTAATTTTCCTCAATGGCTTGTTTGTGATGTCAGAGATGGCCATCATCTCTGTACGCAAGGTGAGACTGCAACAGATGGCCAACCAAGGTTCAGCCAATGCCCGCGTAGCCTTGGATCTGGCTAATGCCCCCAATCAGTTCTTGCCGACAGTTCAAATCGGGATTACGATGCTGGCCATTCTGTCGGGCGCTTTCGGAGAAACGACAATTGCTAAAAGGGTAGAGCCTTTGTTACGCATGATTCCTGCCCTCGCGCCCTATTCTCAGACGATCGCCTCAGTAGTAGCAATTTTAACGATCACTTATCTGACCTTAATTATCGGCGAACTCGTGCCAAAGCGGCTGGCGCTTAACAACCCAGAGCCGATCGCCTCAAGCGTAGCAATTCCCATGCGAATGCTCTCAAAAATTGGCGCTCCTGCGGTTTATCTGTTAAGTTATTCCACTGACTTAGTGATGCGACTGATGAGGATATCGCCCTCGACAGAACCGCAAGTTACAGAAGAGGAAATTAAAGTTTTAATCGAGCAAGGAACAGAAGCCGGAACCTTTGAAGAAGCCGAACAAGATATGGTGGAAAGAGTGTTTCGTTTGGGCGATCGGCGAGTCAGCGCCTTAATGACCCCGCGTCCCGATCTTACCTGGCTCGACCTCGACGACTCAGTAGAAGAAAATCGCCAAAAAATGCTCGGCAGCGGTCATTCTCGGTTTCCCGTGTGTCAGGGAGGGCTCGACAACGTTGTCGGTTTAGTGCACGTTACTGATATGCTGTCTCGGACTTTAACTGGTCAACCCCTAGATTTAAGCGCTTCTTTACGACGACCGTTATTTGTACCGGAAAGCACGCGGGGTTTAAAAGTATTAGAACTTTTCAAACAATCTAGCAATCAAATTGCCTTGGTAGTAGACGAATACGGCGTCATTCAAGGATTGGTTACAGTCAACGACATTTTAGTCGAACTCGTTGGCGACTTTCCCTCGATTGAAGATGCTGACGAGCCGGAAGCCGTGCAGCGCGAAGACGGTTCTTGGCTGTTAGACGGAATGCTAGCAGTCGAAGATTTTTTTGAGCTATTTGGAATCGAAGAATTGTCAGCAGAACACAAAGGAAGTTACCACACAATGGGCGGTTTTGTAATTACCAATTTGGGCAAAATTCCCACAGCAGCCGAGCATTTTGAGTGGAACGGTTTGCGCGTGGAAGTAGTCGATATGGACGGGAACCGAGTTGATAAAGTCTTGGTAATGCCGATCGACTCAGCGGGCGATCGCTCCCCCAGCCAGCCAAAAACCCAAAACTAAAAACCATGTAATTTTAATCCATCGACATAATACCCGTAGGGGCGGGTTCACCAACCCTCATCGCCGGAAACAAACAATCTCAAAAACCCGCCCCCACCCAACGATAAATCATCACCTACATTTAGGAATTAAATATAAATATCAGGTTGATGTGAATTATGGGTGAGTGGGGCGGGTTTTTATATATTGTTCGTTATCGTTATATATTGTTGGTTAACCCGCCCCTACGAGTTCGCAAATTGTACAATAACGAATCAACCAGACATAATATCACTTCTTGTTTTTTCTTTCCTCCTTCCGCAAAGCTTCCAGAATAGAACGGCCCACATAATCACTAAAAATTACTTCCCCAGCTTTATTGTAATGACAGCAGCTATCTACATAAACAGCATCTTTAGTCTTGTCAAAAACATTGACAGCATTCAATATATTGATATTATTTTTTTCTAAATTAGGAAACTTTTTGAAAAGAGCCGGATATCCAATTTCTACAGATTTAGCATAAGGAGTCTCCTTGTTAAAAGCAATCTTCTTTTCGGCTTCACCAAACACCCTTTTCGTCTGATAATATTGATTAGGCTGAAGAACATGAAAATAAGGCACATTACTAGCTGACAGCACTTTGTGCATAAAAATTGAACTTTTTGCCCAATTCCCTGCCATTTTTTCAAAAGCTACTGAATCCGGTAAAACCGCCTTATTAGTATTGATATAAATAACGCTGCTACGGTCATTTTTTTGTTGTTTAGTCTGTTCTTCTTCAAACTTAAGAACATCTGTTTTATAGTTATTTACTAGATGTTGAACGTAAACAGAAGTCACAGCATCGCACGCAGCTAAAGAGCAGTTTTGTAAACGTTCCAAACCCTGATTAATCCTAGTTTTATTTTCTTGAATTCTGAGAGTTGCTTCCATAGCCTTAGTAGAAAGACTATTATTCGCGAAGTTAGCCAGTGGCAAAATATGCTGAATGCTTGGCATCGCCATATCGACTTTATTTTTATTGTTTAAATTAGAAAGTGCTACTTCATTAAAACCATCTATATTGACGACCATATCTAATTCTTGACCTAAAGCCAAAAAGTAGTTTAAAATTAATAATTGCTGCGGCTGTTTGTAGCCTCCCGTTGCAAAAGATAAAATTACAAATTCTTTATCTTTTAAACCCGGCAACTGTTTGAGGTATTTAGGTAAAATTTGATTCTGAACTTGAAATATTGCATAATCGGAAGCCACAGAACCGCCAAAAACTCCGATAAAAAACTGATTATTTTTAGTTTTTTTGAGAGGGTAATCGTAAGGAGAAATAAACCCATAATTATTGACTTTAAAACCCGGTCGAAAATCGCGGCTGGGTTTTTGAATAAACCCAAAAAAAGGATGAAATCTTTCCACAATAGACTGATTCAGCCGCACTCCTTCTAAATTAATTCCTAAATCCGACTTATTTTGCACCTTTTCTCTAGTATAGAAAAATTGCTTGTGCTTGACAAAATACCATCCCAAGGAACCGATTTCCAGGAAAACCAGTAAAAGCGCTAAGTTAATCAAAGTTATCTTGAGAACTTCTTGTCCGTTTTTGAGGAATTTTAAATCTTTCATAAACCTTTATTTCGACTCCCTGACTACTTTAATAATAGAACTGGAAACATAATTTGCAAATACTTCGTCTCCCACTGAATTATAGTGGCAGCAGGCATCTTTGTAAACCGTCTCTTTGGTATTATCTAAAATATTCACTGCGTTAAAAACATTAACCCCAGCTTTTTGCAAATCATCGACTTTAGACAACAATACCGGATAACCTTTTTTCACCCCTTCAATGTAGGGACTCTCTTTGTTAATCGCGATTTCCTTTTCCTTGGCGGTAAACGCTCGCTTAGTGGGATAATACTGGTTGGGCTGGATAAAGTGAAAATACTTAATCTTTCTACTTGATAAAATTTGATTCATCCCGATCGACGATTGGTACCACAGCGATGCCATTTTGTCAAAAGCAGCGGCATCCTGCAAAACAGAGTCAGCTTTGGGAATGTACACTATACTGCTATTTGCCGTGTCTGGGTTGGATGGTTTGACTTGCGAATCGTACTTGATCACTGCTTGCTGGTAATTGTTGACTAATTGTTTCACCTGTAGCGAGGTGACAGCGTGACACAAAGCAAGTTGACAAGTTTGCAATTTGTCAATACCTGCTTTCAATTGTTTTTTGGTTTCGTTAATTTTCACTATGGAACTCATCACTTCTGGGGACAAGTTATTGCTCGCTAAACCTGTTAACGGCTGTATGTGCTGAACGCTGGGCATTCCTATTTCAACTTGGGCTTTGTTGTTTAAATTTGATAGTGCTACTTCGTTAAAACCGTCAATATTGATGACTATATCTAACTCTTGACCCAAAGCCAGAAAGTAATTTAAAATTAACAATTGTTGCGGCTGTTTGTAGCCTCCATTGCCAAAATTTAAAACAATAATTTCCTTGTTTGCAAATTCTGGATAAGTCTTCAATTTGTTAGACAATCGACGATTTACGTATTCAGAAACGGCAAAATTATTCGCAACTGAGCCCCCAAAAACTCCGATGATAACTTGATTTTTATTCTTCTTGAAAAACGGATATTCGTAGAGGGAAAAAAAACCCTGTTTGTTGACTTTTAACTTTAATTTTTCATTGGTGAAAGCACCTTGTTTTAGCACGTAGCCAAAAAGTGGGTGCAGTCTTTCTACGATAGATTCATCAAGTCTAATGCCGACCCTTTCAATATCTTCTACTACTTTTTCTTTGGCTTTATTTCTGGTATAGAAAAACTGCTTTTGGTTGATAAAATAAAAAGCTAGCGACAAAGCTTCCAGACAAATAAAGGCGATCGCCACATTAACCGCGATTATAATTAATATATTTTTGCCTTTTTTCAGCGCAGTTGAATCTTTCATGAAATTTGACTGATTACGGTTGTTTTTTGGGGAGTTGAGACTGCTTCAGTTGTTGGCACAAATTTCGGTTAATCAGGATACTAGCCAGCCGATGTCCGAGTTCATTCCAGTGACCTCCACAGGGTACAGAATTCTCAAAACCGTGGGCGCATACTTGATATTTGTCCGTGTAACCTTGGATCTGTTCGGATAAATTCAGTACCCGAAAACCCTCGCGCGCGCCCAATTTTTTTAACCGCCTATCGGGATAAAACAAATCCTGAATGTTGTTCTTTGTCATAAAATCTTTTCGCACCAGGGCCTCCGGTCTAACTTGCATCGGATCGCCGATCGTCACAAGCAAGAAATCAGCATTTTTCTGCACGACTTCATTCCGCATCGTCACAATCAAACCCTCTGTCACCCTCCAAGCCTCTTGCCAAGCTGCATTCTGAGGTTCCTTGAGGTTTTGGGTACTTAAATTGGTAAAATCCTCAGATAACTCGCGCTTTTTCCTTTCTAAGTCTACTTTTTTAATAACCTGCAAAATGCGCGAATTGTTGACTAGCCAACTTGGCATCCTGTCTACGAAGGAAACTGCTCTTTCGTTGCGATCGATCGGCGGCAGATTGCGAAAAGACATATCCGGTACTAACTTGCCACTAGAATCATAAGCAAAAAATGGTCGGTAGCGATCGTATTCCAGTTTCGGAGAATTATTTATCACATCATTGCCAATAAAAAAAGCAAGAATTACAATATCAGGATTGTAATCCCACACTTTTTTTCGCAGCATAATTAATTCTTGAGCAGTACCGTAGCCCTGCACCCCGAAATTAATTACCTCAACATTTTTGCGTCCCTTAACAGCTTCGCAGTTGCCTAACTTTCGTTCCAATTTTGACCAGAAAGTTTGTTCGACAGGTACGTGAATTGCTTCGGTGAAAGAATCGCCCAAAACCGCAACGCGCAAAGTATTTGGAGGTTTTGCTTTTGTATGTTCCCGATCGCGCAAACCCTCGCTATTCACCTGCACAAAACTCGCACCTTCCCCATTCCACTCGCCCGACACACCAGGTTTCAGCTTCCAGCCCAAATTCGGATCGGAAGTGTGAAAACGAGTTGGCGCAGAGTCTGCGAAATCTCCTATTTTTGGATAGCCCTCAACTTTAGCCACTCGCAATCCAATTTCACCAATTACCACCCCCATCAATAAACCGCCGAGTGTCAAACCCAAATTGACACCCAAATCTTTCAACTTGCTCATTATTTCAAAACAGCGTGTAAATAAATGGAGCAATCACAGAACCCTGACTCAATACAATCAAAGCTCCCAAAAAGACTAAAGTCACAATGAGCGGCAACAGCCAATACTTTTGGCGTTCTTTCATAAACGCCCACAAATCTTTGAGAAAATCTAAAGTTGCTTCAAACACTTAAAAAGGACGCTCCATACTAACTTTTGTTCTGGCTTTACTTGGGACGCGGTAAGTATCCATTTTAGGATTGAGTTTTCGTCGCATAGCATCTTCGCCCAACAGGCTTTTAATAACTCCCATCGGCCAAAGTATCAGGTAAAAAACTATCCCTAGGACGATCGGCGTTTCGATTTTGTTAAGAATAAGTCCAAAGCGCATCCACCCGTGATAAACGGGATTCAGCGATTTGGGCGCCACCAATGCTAGCAGCACTAGCACTCCGCCGACTGCCCACGGCCACCAAGGTAGAGAATGCCGCCGCAATAAAGGTACTGCTAAACCGAACAGCACTGCAATCAAGCCGCCAATTAGCAGCCCGAAATCGCGCAAGCCTTTTTTGTCGAGTTTTTTAATTTCGTCGCTCATTAGAAATGGGGAATGGGGAATGGGGAATGGGGAATGGGGAATGGGGAATGGGGAATGGGGAATGGGGAATGGGGAATGGGGAATTAGTTATTAGTTATTCGTTCCAACTAATAACTAATGACTAATGACTAATGACTAATGATTAATGACTAATGACTAATCTAGTTCAAATTCATTTTTCCAAGCATCATCTTGTTTCCAAGGAATTTGTTCGGACTTGGGAAGCAAGTAATTTTCCAAAACCAGATAGTCCATTTCGGTTCGCATGAAACAGCGGTAAGCATCCTCTGGAGTGCAAACAATGGGTTCGCCTCGGACGTTGAAAGAAGTATTTACCACAATAGAACAGCCCGATCGCTTTTCAAAATGGCTGATTAAGTCATAGTAGCGAGGATTGGTTTCTTTGTGAACAGTTTGGATGCGAGCCGAGTAATCGACGTGGGTGACAGCCGGAATCTCGGAACGCGGAATGTTGAGCTTTTCAATGCCAAACAACTGCTCTTGTTCCGCAGTCATGGGAATGCGGAGACTGGACTTGACAGGTGCTACTAATAGCATATAAGGGCTAGAATGGTCAATCTCGAAATAATCCGCAACTCGTTCGGCTAAGATTGACGGCGCAAAAGGTCGAAATGATTCCCGATATTTAATTTTCAGGTTCATCACGGACTGCATTTTAGCACTGCGGGGATCGCCAATGATCGATCGACCGCCCAGAGCCCGCGGCCCAAATTCCATCCGCCCCTGGAACCATCCCACCACATTTCCCTGTTCCAAAATTTCCGCCAACTGGGGCATTAATTCGGCATCCTCCAATCGGTGATAGCTGGCTTTGACAGCATCCAAATATTCGAGAATTTCTGCGTCAGTAAACCTCGGCCCCAAATATGAGCCGCGCATTTGATCGTGACAAGTTAAATGAGCAACAGACTTCGCCACAGTTGCCACCGCTGGGTTCGCAGTGAGAACTTCAGTCCTCTCCTCAACCGCTGCGTTTGTAGTGATAAGTTCAGTTTTGAGGGATTCTATACTATTTGCTGTCGAGTTGGCGCTCACAGTGCGAGTTTGTTCGCAATACTGATACCAAATCGCCAAAGCCGCGCCCAAAGCACCGCCAGCATCTCCCGCTGCCGGCTGAATCCAAATATCTTTGAAAATACCTTCCCGCAACAGTCTGCCGTTAGCCACACAGTTGAGAGCAACACCGCCGGCAAGACAAAGATAATCGACATCCAATTCTTTTTTAACTGTTCTGCAAAGTCGCAAAACAACTTCTTCGGTAACAACTTGAATGGAAGCGGCAATGTCCATTTCCCGCTGAGTCAATTTTCCTTCAGCTTGACGTGGCGGCCCTTCAAACAGTTCGTCAAACTTTTTATTGGTCATGGTTAAGCCAACAGTATAGTTGAAATAATCCATGTTCAAACGGAAAGTTCCGTCATCTTTGAGGTCGATTAAATAGTTGAGAATCTTGTCTACATACTTGGGTTCGCCATAAGGAGCTAAACCCATGAGTTTGTATTCGCCAGAGTTGACTTTGAAGCCGGTGTAATAGGTGAAAGCTGAATAAAGCAAACCCAAGGAGTGGGGAAAATCGATTTCCCACTGAGGTGTCAGTTGGTTCCCGTCTCCCAACCAAACTGAGGTTGTGGCCCACTCGCCCACGCCGTCGAGGCACAAAACGGCTGCTTTTTGAAACGGGCTGGGGAAAAATGCCGATGCTGCGTGGGATTGGTGGTGTTCGGTAAATAGCAGAGATGGCAGTTTATTCGTTTTGCAGTTTGCTATTGCTGCCAGATCTTTTTTGAGCATGGTTTTAAGGTAAAGCTTTTCTTTGAGCCATATCGGCATGGCTGCTAGGAAAGAGCGAAAACCTTGGGGTGCGTAGGCTAAATAGGTTTCGAGAAGGCGCTCGAATTTGACTAAAGGTTTGTCGTAAAAGACTATTCGATCGAGTTCCCGCAAATCTATTTTCGCTTCTTTCAAGCAATAAGCGATCGCATTCTTAGGGAATCTGGCGTCATGCTTTTTGCGGGAAAATCTTTCTTCCTGCGCTGCTGCTATAATTTCTCCGTCGCGAATTAAGGCTGCGGCGCTGTCGTGATAGTACGCCGAGATTCCAAGTATGTTCATCGCTCTCCTCACAAATCGCAATGCGTTTGCTTTTGACTATTTAGAATAGCTAACGATTATAGCTGCTTAAGTGCTGATTGGGAATTGAATTTTGCGATCGCCTCTAATTTTACCTGGATCGATGTCGGTGCAAAGTCCTCGGACGATCGGCTGTTAGAGAGCATTTAAGCTACCGCCTGCTTATCCTGCGCCCCCAAGCTCTGAAGTAAGTTACCACTGGGAATTGATAAAATTCACCTATCAACCACAGCACAATGCCTAAATGGGACAAAAAAGCTAAGCCTGTCCAAGCGGCGGGCAGCCACGACAACCGGCTGCCGGGAACCGGGGGAAAATAGTAAGCTGAAAGTCCCAGCAAGGTAGTGGGAAGGAAAATTAGACCCAAAGCCGCTGCCAAGTAGGGCCATCCGAATTCTACGCCTTCGAGGTGGGCTCCTATCCACTGTTTGCCGTTCCAGTGCCAAGTTACGGGCGGTTGGCGATCGGCCATTTGGAGCGATTGTCTTTCAACGCTGGCAGTATAAATGTGCTGGCAGAAGTTGCAAGCTAGGGCGTCCATCAGTGCTAGGGTGGAAATTTGACCGGTGCGGCACACGGGACAGGGATAGGTATCTTGAGGGTTGAAAGGTCGGGTTGATTTTTTGGAAAGCTGCATAGATCAGGCTGTTTGTCAAGATATTGAGCGATCTTAACAAAGTACAGAGATTATGGGTTGGGTAAGGTGGGTTTTGCCTGTAAAATAGCATCCTGTAGGGGCGGGTTTTACGAATAATATTTAATGACCGCAAACCATCTATATAAACCCGCCCCCACTAATAACCCAGATCAACCTTTCTTTCGCTCGAAGCATAAAAATGTAAATTGCGATTTATCGCCTTGTGGGGGCGGGTTTATGAGATTATTGATTTTAGGCAAATATTGTTGGTAAAACCCGCCCCTACAGATTAATGATTAATGGTCGATGATTCGGATTAATTGCGGTGATTGTTGCTGTACCGAATTCGGGCTCCTGCCCAGTGAAGTTTTTCCCTCAAAGTGTTGAAATAAGAATAGTTTTCCCGCAAAATGATAAACTTGGCTTCGCAGTCCGCCCTCCGCACGTCTACGCGCTGTCCTGGCCAAATTGCAGTACCCAAAATGCCGTCTGTCCAGAGTTTGGTACTGAGTTCGTAATCTGCTAAAGGCCAAATGCTGACGACTGAACCGGGCGGGAGGACGATCGCCCGACTGGATAAACTCAAAGGGCAAATCGGAGTAACGGCGATCGCCTCCATTCCTGAGTGCATAATCGGCCCGTTGGCAGATGCAGTGTAGCAAGTCGAACCGGTGGGAGTTGCCACAATTAAACCGTCACCTTGATATTGATCGACTACTTCGCCGTCAACTTCCATTTCTAGAATACAGCTCGGCATTCGATCGGCTGAAGCAGGTTTGACACACATTTCATTGAGTGCCAAAAATCGATCGCTTTGGGGTTCGAGATTGGTTCTGTTTCCCTCAAAAACTGTTGCCTGCAACATCATCCGCGTCTGCACAGCATACCTGTCTTCCGAAAGTCTGTCCCAAATCTCCTCAGTATTTTGGAAATCATCAAAAGACTCGGTTAAAAAACCCAGATGTCCCCCCACATTCGCTGCCAAAATCGGGATGCCGTCAGCCGCCAAATTCCGCGCCGCAGCTAGGGCCGTACCGTCGCCGCCGAGCACCACCGCTAAATCTATTGGGCTGTTACTAGAAGCTAAAAACACGGGATACGGGTTATCTTTGGGGCCACTCGGCCCCATTAAAACCTGACACCCGCGACTTTCTAATTGGCGGGCACACTGTTCTGCCCACCGCTGGCTGAGGGTATCTCTGGCTTTGTGGGCGATAATTACTTGTTTTAGTTGCACAACCTATCGATTTTAGATTTTAGATTTTGGATTTTGGATTGTTAGATTTTAGAGTGAGCTCACAATCTATCGATTTTGGATTTTTGATTGTTAGATTTTAGGCTGAGTGAAATATCTTAAAATGTTCGATCGCAGAAATTGGTTTTGGACATCAGGTTAGATTTTAAACTATTTTTGAGCATTGCGAGGCAGAGCCTGTGGATCTGCGTTACCAGGATTTGCCTGGTAAAAAGAAAGCCGGGAATAAGAAATATTATTATGACTGCATTTCCACATCTTCCGACTTCCCTCGGACTGACATCCGTTACATCCGTTACATCCGTTACAGAATCCGTTGCCGAACTTCCTTCACCCGTCGCTGCGGCTGGATTTGGGCCGTGGCCAGATAATGCTGGAATCAGCCGCGAGTAGGCTAGAAACTGCCCTGGCCCCAAAGCGGTTGAGGTGGCTGGGGTCAAAAAAATAGTCATTGCGGCCCGGCCACCGCTGCGACAAGTCGCGGAAAGCGAAGCCTTTTTGCCGCGAGAGTTGCTGCATTCGCTGCCGGAACTGCTGTTCTGCCCACAGGCGAGTTCCGTCTAAGTAGTCGTCGGTGAGGGGCAAATTGACGAAAATTAGGGGAATTTTGCGAGCTTTGGTAAATGCTACAACTGAATTAAAGGCTGCTGCTTGTTTGCCTCCGAGGTTGAAGTTTTCGTAGTCGCGATCGTACTGCCCTGAAACGTAAGCGCGTTCTCGATAATAAGTGTTGGGATTGTACTTGCCCGACATAGCCATGAATCCGTTGGAGTCGATCGAATCTGCCAATTGGTTGAGTTGTCTGATGGCTACTGTTGTGCGTCGCGAGACTGGAATCAATTGTGCTTTTTGGGTGGCTGCATCCGCTGCGATCGGTTTTAAGTCATATCTTGCAGCCTTCTCAGCAACGGGCAAGATGCCCGTTCCACGAGACAGGAGGTTGATTGTGGGGAGTAGGGGTTGGGTGTTAGCAACGGGCAAGATGCCCGTTCCACGAGACAGGAGGTTGATTGTGGGGAGTAGGGGTTGGGTGTTAGCAACGGGCAAGATGCCCGTTCCACGAGACAGGAGGTTGATTGTGGGGAGTAGGGGTTGGGTGTCAGCAACGGGCAAGATGCCCGTTCCACGAGACAGGAGGTTGATTGTGGGGTGCGCGTCTTGCCCGCCCGTGAAAGGTCGATCGACAGATGCCCATGCTTTGCGGAAAGTGTTGTTAGCGCAGGGCTGCGGGAATCTGTAACACAGCGGAATCTCGTTGGGTTCATCGGAAAGTAGTTCGGGGCGAATGCCTGCTGCTAAAAGTTGGCTGCCTTCGGAATCGAGGATCGAATTAAAAGTGCGATCGTCCCGGCCGCTGTTAAATGCGCGCACACCATCCGCCCAGACAATCATTTGAGGCAAATGATCCGGCTTCAAAAGCCGTCGCAGTTGAAAGTCAACTACTTGTGCAGTTGCACCGTTGACTGAAAAGTTAAATACTTTTAAGCCCGGACGGCCCCTTGGGGCCAAAGATTGTTTTAGTTGTTTGGGATCGACGCCCTGCAATGCGCGGGAACTGCCGACAATCAAAACGTCTGGGGGCCCGACGGCAGCAACGTAGGATAGGTAAAGTTCGAGTTGTTCGTTGAGTAAATCGCTGCTGAAGCTGACTGTACTGGCTTGCGATCCGTTTGCGCCCGCTTGCTGTTGGGAATACACCAGGTTTCTCATGTACTCCACCACTTTTTTCTCCGCAAACGCCCGTCTGGGACTGCCGGGGGGAACAGCTTGCATCCAAGCGACGGCCTGCACCCACAGGGCGGCTACTTCGTCCCAGTCCTCTTTTGAACTGGCTGATTGAGCCAAATTAGAAGCTTGGGTGGCAAAGTTAACTGACTCCGTGAAGGCGTCGTTTTGCGCGCAAGAGGGAAGGCTGAGGGATTTTTTGGTTTTGTTGCGGTTTTGAGCTAACAGAGACGTGGGGGACTGCGCTAGGACGGCGGATTCGATCGAACCCGATGGCCCTGCGGTGTTGGGTGGCTTCGTTGACGAACATCCCAAAGTTACGGCTAATACAGCGGCTGCGGCGCAGGTACGTTTGAGGATGCTGGTGCTGATGCTAGCAATGTAGCGGCGAATCATAAAGCTTTCAGCGATCGCGAAACATTAATAGATATTACCGCAAGCGGCCATTCCTCGGCAGCCGCGATGGTGACGTTTTGAGTATTTATGTATGGGATTCGATGACTGCTTCGGCTTGCAGGGCGATCGACCTAATCTCTGCCATCCTCAAGCAAAGGTCTGTTTGCTACAAATTGCTTGACACGATTCACTAATAAATAGCACGACAAGCCAGCGAGTCCTGCTATTACAATTACCCTTAACTGCTTGAGTACAAATAGCAAAGAGTGGGAAAATGACAGTTGCATCGCCTGGTTGTCGCCGTAAATTTGAGTATCTATTGGCTTAAAGGTGTAAAGTAAAGCATTTAAAAATGAACTCGGACGCTGTTTGTCAACCCCTACAAAAGGATTATTTACGCCGACAAAAGAGATTACAATCGACATACAGCTCACAATTATAAAAGCTTTTCTTAACATCTTGGAGCTTTTTACCTCCTGGCTGATTTGAGCTAGCGGTAGGCACAGCAAAAACATGAGATTGGCATACCACCTGACTCCGTAAGAATACCCGCTATAATTGTTAGAACGCAGAATGTACATCAGGACGTAGGCGGATGATGCCAAAAAAATTAATAGATACTCTTGGCGATATTTGAATTCTTTATTTTGGAAAACTTTCACAAACCCCCAAATAGAAAATACCACGATAGGAGTATAGGAAATCAAGCCTCGATGACCTATTATCATGTGAAAAGCATAATACAGCAGGGCCGAAAAATTAGAGTGATATGCTAAGCCTGAAAGGTTTGTGCGATCGAACATAGAGCCTGGATATTCCCACAGGGATGAATTCATGGAAGGCGGGCGCAGGCTGCCAGACGTGTAAAGATTTAACTGAAAGTAAATCACCAGAACTGAACCGCAAGCTAAAGCAAAAACTATCTTTGATTTCAGCGGTTTATTGAAAAAGCTGACAGCAAGAAACGGGACAAAAATAAAAGCTACTACATCAATGCTGCCAGCCAGTGTGATCAACAGACCTGAGAGCAGAGAATATCTAACACTTTCTTTTACCTTGAGCAAATAGTAAAACCCTGCCACCAGTAGACTTCCACTAATGACATGATTGCTGAATACGGTTGAATAAGGCAACAGCAGAGTTCCCGTCCCAGCAATTATTAAAAGTACATTTATCCATGTTTCCTCTACTGCCAAAAGGTTGAAAATTTTGTATAAATAAATCATGCCCGTGGCTGTAGCTACTCCCACAACTAAAATTATCAGTAGGGTAATAGCGAGCCTATATTGGTTGCTAAAAGAAATACCACATGCCTTCAGCAGAGCGTAGAAAAATGAACCGTATATAGATAGAATAGGAGGCTTGTCAGAGTAGAAGTGACCTTGGTAGAAGTATTTATCTATAGTCCACACGAATCTGGAATTGTCAATAATGAAGGTATGGAAATCTACGAGAGATTCAATCGTGGCTAACCTCGAAGCATCGTTGTGGCTTGCTACTGGTCTTGTCAGTAGGGCAAATAGACCTAAAAAGGCTGAAAATATTTGCCATTCTTTTTGAATTTTCATACTCTCTCTCTAGTTTAAGGTATTCAACAATAGCAGCTAGCTAACTGAACTCCAAGAGGCTGCAACTTTTTTTAGCACCATCGCACATAAGTCGGAATTTGTCACCTCAATTGTAACGAGTTCTTAACAAATTACTTCGATTCGATGACTGCTTCGGCTTGCAGGGCGATCGACCTCAATTTATCCAATGTATCCTGGTTCGCACTCTGCCACAACCCCCGCTGACGAGCTTCTAGCAATCTTTCCGCCATATCTCGCAGTGCCCAAGGATTGTTTTCTTGAATAAATGTCTGCACTTTCTCATCAAAAATGTAAGCCTCTGCGATTCCTTCATACATAAAATCCTCTACACAATTTGCCGTAGCATCGTAAGCGAACAAAAAATCAACAGTTGCCGCAATTTCAAAAGCACCTTTATAACCGTGTCGCATCGCACCTTCTATCCATTTGGGATTCACAGCCCTACTGCGATAAACCCGCGCAATTTCTTCTCGCAGTTGCCGGACTTTCGGATTTTCGGGAATTGAATTATCTCCGAAATAGGTTTCAGGATTTTTGCCTTGCAAATTGCGAATTGCGGCCGTCATTCCGCCTTGGAATTGATAATAATCGTCCGAGTCGAGGATGTCGTGTTCGCGGTTGTCTTGGTTTTGCAGAACTATTTGCATTTGGCCGAGGCGTTGTTCAAATGCTTCGGGTGCAGAACATCCCCATTCACTCTGTTTAAGTCCTGCTACATCTCCCGGCAAATTTGAGGAACTAGAGGAGGTATAGGCGTAACTGCTCCAATTAATGTAAGCTTTTGCTAAATCGCTGTCGTCTGTCCAGTTTTGAGCTTCAATTATGCCTTGAAGTCCTGCGCCGTAAGCACCTGGTTTTGAGCCAAAGACTCGAAATTGCGATCGCCCTTGCGCCTCTTCCTGACTCAAACCTGTAGATTCCCAATACAAAATCTCTTCCTTAACTTGTGCTGCTAAAGGGTTATTTTCTGCAGATTCGTCTAAATCTGCCACAGCTTTTACCGCACTGTCAAACAAATCAATTAAATTAAAAAAAGCATCGCGGAAAAAGCCAGAAATTCGCAAAGTAACATCAACGCGCGGCCGCCCCAAAACAGAAACTGGCAAGATTTCAAAATCTACAACCCGGCGCGAAGGGCCATCCCAAACTGGTTGAACTCCTATCAATGCTAGGGCTTCGGCGATGTCGTCTCCCCCCGTCCGCATGGTGGATGTTCCCCACACTGACAAACCCAAAGTTTTCGGATATTCGCCGTTTTCTTGGGTGTATCTTTCGATTAAAGTTTCCGCAGCAACTCTGCCAACTCTCCAGGCGGTTTCTGTGGGAATGGCGCGGATATCTACTGAGTAAAAATTCCGACCTGTGGGCAATACATCTGGTCGGCCACGAGTGGGCGCGCCGGATGCGCCGCTGGGTATGTGCCGCCCATCTAGTCCGCGCAAAAGGTTGGTAATTTCTTGGTTTGTTTGGATGAGTGAAGGTAAAAGATAGTTATTGATCCAGTTTAATTCTTGTTGGGTGGCTTCTCCAATTTGCGGATTTGTAACCGCAGATAAACGCGGATTAACGCGGATGTTTTCGATTAAGTTATCTACTAATTCAGCGGCTTTTTCTTCGAGTTCTGCTGTTAAATCGCCTGCTGTGCGGTGCTGAATTATCGACATTGGATCGCAGGTTAAGGGGTCGAAATCGTAGCCTGAGTCTTCTGCTAGGGCGCGGGTTAAGCCCGATCGCCCGTTGGTGGGATGGCGGGCGATCGCAATTATCAAATCTCTCAACTGTCTACCTTCGGGACACTGACCGAAAATGTGCAATCCGTCACGAATTTGGGATTCTTTGAGTTCGCAAAGATAGCCGTCGGTGCGGGTAATAAATTCTGTAAATTCCGATTTATTTAGTTGTATTCCTAAGTCTTTATCTAAGTTTTCTTTGTTGGTGAGGGCGAGAATGCGATCGCGAATCATAGGCAATCTGGACGGATCTAAACTTTGGGCTTCACAATACTCATCAATTAAGGTTTCCAACTGCTGCAAAGGCCCGTAGAGTTCGGCGCGAGTCATCGGCGGTGTCAGGTGGTCGATAATCACAGCTTGCGATCGTCTTTTTGCTTGGGAACCTTCCCCCGGATCGTTGACAATGAAGGGATAAAAATTCGGCATTGCGCCTAATGCTACTTCTGGATAACATTTGTTAGACAATGCTATACTTTTACCGGGAAGCCATTCTAAATTGCCGTGTTTTCCAGCATGAATTATAGCGTCAATCCCCAACTTTTCTCGCAGCCAATAATAGTAAGCTAGATAATTGTGAGTGGGTTCTAAGTCTGGGGCGTGATAATTTAACGCGGGGTCAATTTCATATCCCCGCGATGGTTGAATTCCTACAAATACATTACCGAAATGAATTCCCGGAATCGGAAAAGACCTATTGTTACTTATAAAATCTTGTGCATAGCTTCCCGGAAGCCCCCATCTTTTACAAATCCCCTCTTGCACTTCCTGCGGCAAACTAGCAAAATATTCTTCATATTCGGCCAAATCCAAAGATTGATGAACAGGCCGCAATTCGCGTCCTTCCGGGTCATTTGTCACGCCAGAAGTCAGGAGTTCAATTAACTCGTTGCCGCTAGCGGGGATGTTTTCAATTTGATAGCCAGCTTGCTGCATAGCTTTGAGGATTTCGACACAGCTAGCGGGTGTATCTAAGCCGACGCCGTTAGCTAAGCGGGCGTTGCGAGTGGGGTAATTTGCGAGAATTATGGCGATGCGTCTGTTGGCTGCTGGGGTTTGTTTCATTTTCACCCAATTCGCGGTTAAATCTGCTACAAATTGAATGCGATCGCCCGCTGCTACATAGCCTACTACATCTGTTTCTAATTCGCTGTTCCAAGTCTGTACGGCTTTAAAAGAAACAGCCCTAGTAATGATTTTTCCGTCTACTTCTGGCAATGCTACATTCATCGCCACATCGCGGGGCGAAAGTCCCTGAAGTTCCGTTTCCCACTGTTCCAAACCGCCGCCGCTGAAGATTGCTTGCAATACGGGAACGTCTAAGGATTTTAAGCTGTTTTGTTCCGGTTCTTGATTGCTGAAACCGGAGACTGCAAAACTGGTTGTGTTGATGAGTAATTGAATTGGTTCGGAGTCTTTTGGTTGGAAATATTCCAGCAATTCTACTTGCAAATCTGGTTCGCGCAGGGATGAAACAAATACGGGGACTGGGAGTAATTTTCTTTCAGATAGTGCTTGACAAATAGAGTCGAGCGGTGCTAAATTTCCCGATAGATAATGAGCGCGATAAAATAAAATTCCGACTTTAGCTAGTGGTGGTAAGTCTGCTAAATTACCTGGAAACTCAGGGGATAGTCGATCGATTAATAAATTGGTTGTATTATCATTAGCTGTATGAGTTACAATCGATACAGAGGCTTTTGAGCTGCGTTCCCAGGCAGCTCCTGGAAATGAGTCAAATCCTAAAGGAGCGGTAGCACGGGCTTCTGACCCGTCTTCCCCGCGCCCGATCCAATCATAAATTCCGACGCGGGAAACTGTTTGAGGGAGGGGCGGATTATAAGCAGTTTTCAGGCAAGTATCGGCGGCAAATTTGAGTGCGTTAACAAAGTTTTGAACTCCGCCTTCTGTGAAGTAGCGCCACAGTTTATTGACTGCTGATAGCGATACATTGGAATGGCTAATTAAATCAGGATCGGGACTGTCTTCTCCCGGCATTACAATTAGTGATGCGTTAGTTTTCTGCACAGTTTCCCGCAGAATTTCTAACCCGTAAGACCAATAAGAACGCCCTCCTAACAGCCTTAAAATTATTACCTCTGCGCGTTCTAAAACTTCTTCGGCATAGGTGTCAATGGTTAGTTGTTGCTGCAACTGAAGCAGATTTACTGCGCGCACTTTGGGAAAATTTGCCGGCATTTTGGATGCGGCGGCTGCGAGTGTTTGAATGTCGGTGTCCGCAGCACTAATAAATACTATTGGTGCGGGGGTTTGCTGAATAAAAATTACTCCTTCTGCTTGAGGGTTCCAACCTCCGGGTGTGGCTGCTATTTTGTGCATTAATTTCTTTTATTTTAATAAATAGTGATAGAAAGTGCGATCGCCTTGAGTATAACATGACTTATACATAAATAGAGGCTAGGGCGTGTTTCCCACCCGGACATTCCCGGCAAACCGAGAGAGGGCGGGCACGGGGAGTAGGGGTCGCACCGCCCCTACATTCGGGGGGAGAATGAGCGTTAATCGATTTTAGATTTTAGATTTTAGATTTTAGATTTACCCCACGGATAAATGCGGGGGCTTGAGGATTTTCGATTTTCGATTTTGGATTGATTCCACGGATAAATCACGTGGCGAATACCCTCAAGAAATTCGTGGTCAAAGTTCCGGAAATCTCAACCTATAAACTGATAAATAAAACTCCCAAAATCATGATTCCGGCCCCTAATAATCTTTGTTGAATATCTTTTTCCTTAAAAATGAAATGACCGAACAATACACCCATTAACACGCTAGTACGCTTAATCGCGATCACTTGCACTACCAAAGTTAATGTCAAAGCTTGCATTTGAAAAAGCACTCCAATAGCATTGAAAGACCCCATAGCAGCTAGCATTGGTAATTGTTTGAGAATTTTTCGCCCTGAATTTGGGGTTTTGTGCAATAAAACTGGCAGTAGCAAGACACTGATTGTACCAAACAAAGAGAATACCCAAAAAATAGGGGATGAATTTGTAACTCCTATTTTGTCAAAATTTGAGGCAATACTCCATAGTAATGCGACGATTAACATCAATTTGGGTCCTGGTTCATTCAGCAGTGCTTTGAATGGGGCTAAATATCCTTTTGATTTCTCTTTTATATTTAATAAATAAGAGCCTCCTACGATTAGTAAAATGCCAATATAATCAAAAAGTTGGGGATATTCACCGACAATTAACGGTGAAGTTACCAACATGAATAATGGTGTCAAAGCTACCAGCGGGAGTGTCAGGGATAAATCTGATAGTTTGATGGCTTTGATGTAGAGGAGGGATGTGACAGCGTTGATGCTACCTCCGATTAATAGGGCGAGCCAAAATTGAGAGTTTAATGTCGGAATTCCTGTATATAATACCCAGGGAATCAAAAAGATGACTGAAAAAAATGAGAGAGACCAAGCGACGACATATTCGTCACTTTTTTTGAGGTTTTGTTTCCCAAAAACGTCTTTGACGGCTTCAAAAAAAGCGGTCAAGAGTCCTAAAATTAACCAAGTCATCCTAAATATGCGCTCCTGACTCGCTCGTCGTTTAGCAACTCCGCTCCCATACCTGTGAGAGTAATGTTACCAGCTTCTAGCACGTAACCCCGATCGGCAATTTGCAGTGCTAAACTGGCGTTTTGTTCGACTAAAAGGATTGTAACGCCTGTGGAACGCAGGTTGTGAATAATTCCGAAAATTTCTTTGACGATCGCGGGTGCTAAGCCTAAACTAGGCTCGTCTAATAGTAGCAGTTTGGGGCGCGACATCAACGCGCGGGCGATCGCCAACATTTGCTGTTCCCCACCGCTGAGAGTTCCTGCTAGCTGGCGGCGTCTTTCTGCTAGGCGCGGAAATATCTCAAATTGGCGCTCTAAATCGGCTTTTACTGCCGCCGAGTCCGATCGAATATAGGCCCCTAATTCTAAGTTAGTTAACACCGTTTGCTGCGCCAAAACCCGCCGCCCTTCTGGGCTATGGGCGATTCCCAATTTCACAACTTCGTGAGCTTGACGGCGGCTAATGTCGCGCCCGTTATAAATAATTTGTCCTTGTCGCAAATTAACTATTTTAGAAATCGCTCTCAATGTGGTACTTTTGCCCGCACCGTTGGCACCGATGAGACTGACAACCTCGCCTGCATTAATCGTGAGATTAATATTTTGTATGGCTTGAATGCCACCATAATTTACAGAAAGATTCTTGAGTTCTAAGAGGATATTTTGAGATATTTTGGGTGGGCTATCGTGCATTTTCTGTGACTTTGAGTTTGAGGTACATTGCGATTTAATGTTGGGTGGGGGCGGGTTTATGAGATTGTTATTTTTAGGCAATTATTGTCGGTGAACCCGCCCCTACAGAATGTGTAATAATGGTGCAATATGTGATTTTTTAATATTACTCTTAGTCCGCGTAGGCGGACATTGTTTGTGTAGACGCGATTTCCAATCGCCGGGTTTCCTTAGTTATTTTTCATCTCCCAAATAAGCCTCAATCACAGCCGGGTCATTCCTCACAACAGCAGGCTCGCCCAAGGCAATAAGCTGACCGAAATGCAAGACGGCAATGCGCTCGCACAATCCCATAACTAGCGGTACATGATGCTCGATCAATATTACAGTTAAATTGAATTGTTGGCGCACTTCGCGGATAAATTCGCTTAATTTGTGCTTTTCATTGGGATTCATCCCCGCTGCCGGTTCATCTAACAAGAGTATTTGCGGTTCTAGGGCTAAAGCGCGGGCAATTTCTAAGCGCCTCTGGTCGCCGTAGGACAAGTTTTTGGCTTGTTCGCCCGCGCGATCGCCCAATCCGACTAAATCCAACAATTCTAAGGCTTTTCGCTGGGTTTTGCGTTCCATTGCGTTAGATGCTGGCAAGCCGAAAATCCCCGCCAGCACCGATAAAACTGGATTGCCCGATCGACTGTGGATGTGTCGGGCGATCGCCACATTTTCCACCGCAGAAAGTTCCCCAAATAACCGGATATTTTGAAAAGTTCTGGCAATACCTTTATTGGCAATTTGATAAGGCTTCAATTGGGAAATATTTTCATTTTGATAAATCAGGTTGCCACTAGAAGCAGGTATCAGTCCAGTCATTAGATTAAATAGAGTTGTCTTGCCCGCGCCGTTAGGGCCGATTAATCCAAAAATTTCGTGTTTTTGAACTGTGAAAGATACGTCGTTTACCGCAATTAAACCACCAAAACGACGAGTTAATCCTTTGGCTGCTAAAACAGGATTGCTTGTTGAGAGGGTAAGGGGTTCGGAAATCATAAACACATCATAGAACGAATATAAGATATCTCATTATGCCTTAGACTGCCGAATGTTCTTAAAGTCCCCCTTTTTAAGCAGTATTTAGGGCGATTTCACCACGGACAAGCACAAATTTAGATGCCCCGGAGTCCTGAAACAGTTTGATGAGAATGTATACACAATTATTCAAATGGCTGAGACGGCTCATCAAACACAAGGATTCTAGCCCATGACGAAGCACTGCCGACAAAGATTAGCTGCCGTAATTGCCCTCTCGTTTCTATCTTTCACATCGCCTTTGCTGTTGACTCGCAATGCTGCGGCTGAAATTGAGGACGAACCCACAGCTAATCCCAAACAGATTGCCTCCCTCACCGACAAGTTAAAGACTAACGATGAAACGGCACTTGATGCAGCTATTAAGCTGTTACGAAAAATAGGTGAACCCGCCATCCCTGATTGGATGGAAGCTTTGCAGGATCAGAATTTGTCAGTCGGCCAGAGTGCTGCTGAGGTTCTAATACCAATTCGTCTTCCTGCTATTCCTGCCTTTGTCAAAACCTTGAAAGACTCAGATGTGTCGGTGGGTGCAGAAGCTAAAATTGCACTGCCGCAGCTAATTCTGTTGCTGAAAGACTCCGATGCAACTGTGCGTAGCCGTGCAGACTATGCTTTGGGCATGATGGGTGCAGAAGCTAAAACTGCTGTGCCGCAGCTAATTCTGTTGCTGAAAGACTCCGATGCCACTGTGCGTAGCCGTGCAGCCAATGCTTTGGGAAGGATGGGTGCAGAAGCTAAAACTGTTGTGCCGCAGCTAATTCTGTTGCTGAAAGACTCCGATGCCACTGTGCGTAGCCGTGCAGACTATGCTTTGGCAAGGATGCGTGCAGAAGTTAAAACTGCTGTGCCACAGCTAATTTCCCTGCTTCAAGACTCAGATGCAACTGTGCGTAATAGTGCAGCCTCTGCTTTGGGGATGATTGGTGCAGAAGCTAAAACTGCACTGCCGCAGCTAATTGTCTTGCTGAAAGACTCCAATCCAAATGTGCGTAGTAGTACAGCCTCTGCTTTGAATAAAATCCGTGCAAAAGCTTAAACTGCACTGCCGCAGCTAATTGTCTTGCTGAAAGACTCCAATCCAAATGTGCGTAGGTAGTGCAGCCTCTGCTTTGAGGATGATTGGTGCAGAAGCTAAAACTGTTGTGCCGCAGCTAGTTCCGCTGCTGAAAGACTCCGATGCCAATCTGCGTAGTAGTGCAGCCTCTGCTTTGGAAAGTATGGGTGCAGAAGCTAAAACTGTTGTGCCGCAGCTAGTTCCGCTGCTGAAAGACTCCGATGCAAATGTGCGTAGCCCTGTGGCCCCTGTCTTGCTAAGTATTGCTCTTCACCTTCAAGAAAAAGCAAAGACGCTAACTTCACCGGAGTTAAATCAGGCTGTATCAAACCTAGAATCAGCCTTAAAAATTTTGGATGAACCTAAAGCTAATTTGTCACAAACAACGATCGCAAATCTCCGTGTATATAGCGGTTCTCAAGCGTGGTGAGGTATGCCCTATGCCCTATGCCCTATGCCCTATGCCCTATGCCCTATGCCCTATGCCCATGAGTACCTCATATGAGAGCTCGAAAGGCTATACATCAATGATCTCAAAGCTGAACAAAGCAATCGCCCCTTCATCAAATCACTTCCCAAAAATCCCTACATCTGGGGAATTTACATATTTGTCCTCTTGGGAAACTTGGCCATCAAGCCACTGCGGCTGCTCAAAATCTAGGAAACCTTAAAACCGAAATAGCCGGCGACAGAAACATCACCGTTTTGCTAGCCAAACTCTCTGGCAACCCATTCATTGCAAAGAAAGAAGGCACAACAAACGGCAAGTTACCAGCTAATTTTTTTGAGTTAAGGCTGCACTATTTAAACCAAATAAACCGCAGCGTAACAGAGGATAAACTCACCGATTTCACCACGATATATTAACGGCCAAGATGAGAGTTAATGGCAAGATTTGTTGAAGGTAGCCGCCTCCCCAAATTCATCAGAAGAGATCGCAGGCTTTTTGTTAGCAGTGAAAAATTGCTATCTCGATAAAATTCCCGGTGCAGAAGATACCGACTTTCTGCAGCAAGACATCGCATCGCGCTATAATATTACAATTACCGTAGGGCCTGAATCTCCTGAACATCTCGCAGGGATAATTGTATAACAATGTACATACCAGATTCGCAATCTTCCCCAAGAAAAGTGCTGCCGACGATGTACGATCTACCCAGTGAAGACCCGGAGGAGCCTGGTTTGCCTGACGAATATCACCGGTGGCAAGCACAACTTTTGTGCGATAGCTGCCTCCCCTCTAATTATCCACCCGATCGCCTCTTCTCGGCCAGCGATCTCAATCTATACTACGACTCCAACCATCCCAATTGGTACAAAAGACCCGATTGGTATTTAGTTGTGGGGGTTTCGAGATTTTACCAAGACAGAGACTTGCGCCAAAGTTACGTGATTTGGGACGAAGCAATAACTCCTTTAATTGCGATCGAGTTTCTGTCACCTGGTACGGAAGATGAAGATTTAGGACTGACAGAATCAGAACCAAACAAACCGCCGACTAAGTGGCAGGTTTACGAAAGAATTTTGAAGATTCCTTATTACTTTGTTTTTAGCAAATACAACAACCAATTGAGGGTATTTCGGTTAATTGGCAACCGTTACCGCGAACAATTGTTAACAGGTTCTCGATTTTGGATACCGGAAATACAGTTAAGTTTGGGTTTGTGGGAAGGTGCTTTCCTGCACAATCAAAGGTTGTGGTTGCGCTGGTATGATATTAATGGCAATTTGATTCTGACTCCAGAAGAATTTGAAAGACAGCGAGCTCAATTGGAAAGCCAACGAGCCGAGTTTGAAAGGCAGCAAGCTGAAATTGAAAGACAGCAAGCTGAATCAGAAAGGCAACGAGCCGAGTTTGAAAGGCAACGAGCTGAATCAGAAAGAGAGCGAGCAAATCGTTTAGCCGATCGACTGCGAGCAATGGGCATTAATCCAGATGAGCTGTAAAATTAAATAGCAGCATGAAATTGTGCAAGCTGCAAGCGCTGTCGATAAAAACTTATTAACTAAAAATAAATTATGCCTGAATCTACCTCATTGCGCGATCGCTACCTAGCACTAATCGACAAAATTGTCGAAATCACCCTCAAAGGTCAAATTCGCTCCAAAGAACAAGTTTATCAAATGCTGGTGCAAGACATTAGTACCGGTACTGGCGAAATCTTTGAACGCTGTTTCGGCGAACGCCTTGATGCCGCCGAAAATCAACTCAGAAATGAAAAAGACGAAATCAAACAAGCAAAGGCAAATCGCAGCCTCCGAGCTCTCAAAACCATCCAAGGAGAATGGGAACGCTGGCAGAAAGATAACCGCGTCGATCGCGAAATTGCATCGTCAATCCAACAAATCGTTAATGCCGAATCTAACGCCCGCCTCCTGGCATTATTGCAAGTAATCGATCCGAATAAAGAACATCCGCTGACTCTCGATCAATTGCAGCAATTAGCCAAATCTCTGCACCAACAAATGCTGCAAACTTCTAATCCCGAAACCGAACAAGATTTGCAGCAAATCACCGCCGGCATCGCCAAAGGTTTAGAATCTTGGCAGCGTTTGGAACCGGAACTTGTGGGCTGGATTTATCAGCCGCAGCAGCTAGGATTTGCAGGTAGTCCCGAACAAAATGGGCCTTGGGCTTTTTGGGCAAAAAAAGTTAACAGTCCCTTTCCCCAGGCTCTTTTGAATACTATTGCGCTCGGTGAATCTGTAGTTCAATTCGCAGCCCAGCAATCGAATTTAGATTTAGGCATATTGGTGGAAGTGGCGATTATTTTGCAGTGCTTGCAGCGGGCGTTGGCGACATGGTTTGACAAGCAAGTTTACGATTCCAAAGTGTCAACAAAAGCTTCAATTTCTACTTACATTACTTTTGCGGTAATTTGGAGTCAGCTAGCTAGTGGGTTTAATAATTCTACCAAGAGCGGGGAGCAGTTGGCAAATGCTTGTTTTCAAGTAACTTTGCAAATTTTGCGCGCTTTTTCTCAGCGAGAATATTTTCCGCTTTACGGCGGGATTTTTGCTTCCTTTGATGGTAAAGCTCTGCGTCATACTTTGGATTATTTAGACGAACCGCTGCGCCGAGTTGAAGGCACTCAAGCGAAAGCTCGGATTCTGACGCTTTTGGGTTATTCGATGCAGGCGGCTGGGGCCTACGAGCGCTCGCTCTTGCTGCACAAGCAAGCGCTGGAAATTGCCCGTACCGAAGGAGACAAAGCTTGCGAAGTTGCCAATCTCAATCACATCAGCCGCAACTATGTTGCTCAAAAAAATTATCAG
Source organism: Microcoleus sp. S13_C3 (assembly GCF_036700905.1). Taxonomy (NCBI): domain Bacteria; kingdom Bacillati; phylum Cyanobacteriota; class Cyanophyceae; order Oscillatoriales; family Microcoleaceae; genus Microcoleus; species Microcoleus sp. S13_C3. The sequence continues at coordinate 26,794 of NZ_JAUBPT010000003.1, forward strand.
GAAGCGATTAATTACAGCCAGCGGGCTTTAATTATGGCACGACAAGCGGGAGAGCGACAAGGCGAGGCAAATGCTCTGGCTAATTTGGGTTACAGTGAAGTGTTTCAAGCGCGGCAGTTGGAGGAAGTGGAACCAGAGGTTTATGAGAGTGCGATCGGTTATTTGGAACAAGGTTTGTTGCTATCGGAAAGATTGGGAGACAGGCAAAGTCAAGCTTTTTGTTCCAGCAGTCTCGGTATTGCTAAAATCGCCCTGGAAAATGCTGAAGGTGCGATCGAATATTTGCTCAAAGGTTGGCAAGCGGCTCAATTCTCAGGGGATTTATATTTGCAAGGTCTGAATTTGGCTTACTTGGCTCAAGCTTATTACAGAATCAACTCACTAGAAAAAGCGATATTTGCGGGCAGTTTGGGGATGTATACTTTGGAGCAAATTGGTGCGATGGAGTGGCGTCAATCGGCTGGTTTGTTGACAATTTTGCGTGGTCAAATGGGGGCGGAATCTTTTAAACAAGCTTTGGCGAAAAGTCGAGGGAATATCATTCCGGCGATCGGTGTTGATGGCTACGATTACATCCCGGAGTTGTTGGAAAAATATCAGCAATCTATTTAATATCAAAATCGCTCGGCGGTTGAAACCGCTACTATACAAACGAAGTCCGCCTACGCGGACTAAGAAATTCTTCAGTCCGCGCAGGCGGACTTTGTATGTGTAGCCGCGATTTCAATCGCCGGGAATTATCATATCATGTCCGATCGATTAACCATAATATCCCGGTCGGGGCGGGTTTTTGAGATGGTCAATTATTAGTAGGTATTGTTGGTGAACCCGCCCCTACAAAAACCGCGGTCGCTCGACCGGACATGATATCACTCATTCTCCAGTTTAAAATCGAGGCCATTACTACCTCTAAATACCTTGACGAGAACTGGTTCTTGACCTTGGCGCTCACCGTTAACAAAACGGAGTGGACTTCCTGAAGTTTCATTTGCTGTAAGATTAATAGATTTGAGGTTTTTCAATACAGCATCGCGGGAGGGTTTTTGAGCCACAGGCAGAGCTTTAATTAAAGCTTGAGTCGCATCATAACTGGTTGCTGTGCGCCAGCTAACATTCCCTTTCCATCTTTCCTTAGCTTCAGCAGCAAATGTTTTTGAATTTTTTTGATCTCGAAACCAAGGTACAGCTAAAACCAAACCTTCAACAGCCTTTCCGCCTTCTAAAATCTGTGGATTGTACAAAGCATCCCCTCCAAGTAGCTGTAGCTTTTTGGTTCCAGACTGGCTTAGTTTTTCCTGGGCGCTGGCAATTTCAATGGCCACAGAAATTCTCTCTGTGTCTGGCAACAATACAGATGCATTAGCTTGATTATTAAGCATTGTTGCAACTACGCCAGAAGCATCCAGTGCAGGATAGGTCAAATCAATCGGATCTCCTACAACTTCTCTACCTTCTTTTTCAAAAGAGTCTTTAAACGCCTTTGTTATGCTCCCACTATATGTACTCTTAGGGTTATTGCAAATACCAACTTTTTTGTAGTTGTTGTTTATGGCATAACTCGCTAATTTTTTAGCAGTTTCTGTGTCGTTCGGCACGGTTCTGAAAAAAACCTGACTCTCCGGTTTAGCGCTAATGAGTGTAGTGCTAGTGCTAGTGGGGGAGATTATAGCTAGCTTACCTTTTTGATACTCAGGGAGTGCAGCTTCCGTAACTTTACTGGTATTGTGTCCAATCACTCCCATAATATCTTGGTTTTTTATGAGCTTTTTAGCAACTTCTTCTGCTTTCTTGGGGTCATTCCCATCCTTAGCTATTAGAATCTTCAAGAATCGGTTCTGTTTTTTGTCGTTGAATTTATATTGTGCTTGTGCAACTCCTCGCAAGATTTCCTGAGCGATTTCGTCTTTACTATCCAGAGGTACAACTACTGCAAGAGTGACTAATTCTTTCTTTTCCTTGTTTCCTGATTTCTCCTCTTTCAAGGCTTTGGCATTATTGAAATAAATTTCTACTTCTGGATCTTTACGATCAGCTATTCTCGCTTTTTCAAAAAACCTATAAGCTTCTTCATAATTAGGTTTGTTGAAAGCTTCAATACCTTTATCTCGATTAGCATTTTCAATGCCCTTAAAGAGAGTCCGCTCACCTTCGCTAGATAATAGCTCATTCACATCTTGAATATGCCGCCAAACCCAGTAGCCAAACCCACCCGTACCCACAAGCACAAGCAAGAAAATTACACTACCAATCCATAACTTCCGATTTTTTTCCTTTTTCCATTTTAGGCTTGCATTTATAAATTCCTCGTCTTGTGAGGTTAATGTTTTACCCTCAAGCCATGTGAGTGCCTCATTTAACTTTTTTCCTCGCAACAGTTTAGATGGGGGTCGATGATTAGCAAGCCATTGCGTTATTTCTTGTTGGTAAGGTCGCCTATCCAGTAGCTGATTCTCAACCCATTTAAGATTAAAAATAAGCTGGTAAATAGGATTGTAAACTTTTAATTTTTTATCTTGTTTAACAATCAACCCTGATAACAGCAATTCTTGGTGTTCATCACTGGCATCGGCAATAATTTCTTTGTTTTGTAAAATTTGCTGATATAGCCCTAGCAATAGACCACTTTGCGGACTGGAGAAGGAGTTAATAATGCGATGGCGTATAGTCCTCAAATGGTACGTGTCATCCTGGTCTTCCCAGTTTTGGACAATCCGCTGTTGCACCAACTGTTCAACCCCCGATGCCTCCATACCATTTGTTATAAGTTTGCAAAGTTTTTGGGTAAGAAAAGGTTGCCCACCCGTCCAAGCTAAGACCTCTTTCAGCACCGCTTGGGGATTACTAACTTTCTTCTCTAATTCCCGAAGCAAAGGTTCAGCTTCCTCCAGATGAAAGCCGTTAAGCTCAATAGCCGTACCAATATTAAACGAGGTGATCTTTGGATCTGCGATCAATTCTGAGATAGTAGCTACCCCTAACAGCACGAAAGTTATACGCTTGAATTCTGGTTGACTAGCCCCTTGGTTAGAACAACTTCGGATCAATGCGAAAAAATCATCTAGCTTGCCATTGAGGCTATTACTGAGCACAGAGTCGATTTCATCTACAAAAATGACAATCTTGTTGGGATGAGGAACCAATTTCTCTTCAATAAATTTTCTCAATCGATACACCGCCGACTGTTCACGATAAAGATTGCACCAGCTAGTGACATTAAAATCGGGGGGATTTATGCGTGTTGCCAGACGATCGATCACCGTTGCATACCATTGATCTATTGTGATATCCTTGCCGATCATATTAAGGTCAATATCAATACAATCAAACCCTTGTGTTTCCAACCGTTGGATTGTTCTCACTTTCAAACTTGATTTGCCAGTTTGTCGCGGACTCAAGACATAACAAAAATTTCCTGAGATCAATGCTTTGTATAAGCTTTCATCTGCCTCACGCTCGACGTATGTGGGCGAATTTAGGGGTAAATTTCCTGATAATTCGTACATCAATTAATTCTCCAATTACTGTGAAAGACTGTTGATACAAATCATGCAAATGTGAAACCTCATTGTCTCGCTTCTGGCTATAAAAAATTAATTACTACTCCTACAGAAAAAGGCGGATTGTGGTCTTGAGAATACACAATTACCAACCGCAGTTTTTTCCAAATCTTGTTGTTTGCAGCCTTATTACGCCAAGCTTTCAGCAATCGAAAAAAGTCGTCATCGCTCGCTCGATCTTCAAGAATCAACTCCACGTTATACAAGACCAAGACAAGGGCGGTTGGGATTTTCGGTAACAGGTATTTTTCAAAATAGTCAGTACAGTTCATGTTGCTCGATCTTTCTCCCTGCCAAGACTCAGCTAGTGTATTTTGTAGCTGAAGTTCCGACGTAATTTGGGCACAGAACCACTGCAATAACTGATCTGAGTGGGTTAAATCATTGTTTGCCCACTGAAAGTTCACGCGAACTGCTTTATAGTTTTTCGGAGTGTGAACCTTGATAATTTCATTGGGTATTAAATAGATTGTGGCCCTGGGTCTGGAAGTTTTTACGCATATTAATGCCCCTGGTTGCTCAATCGCCTGATAAAGTTGTGAGCGTACAACTGATGCTTCTGGGGGAATTGATTGAGGACTACGCGGATCAATTGCTGGTAGTGTGGGTGGAACTGGTGACTCTATTGGTACTGTTTTTTTTTAACAGTTGTTTAATTCCCTCAAATACGCTTGTAAACGAGATTTCTGTACCAAGTTCCATCTCACAAGACAGAATCCCAGGTATAAGATGCACAGCGGCTATCAGCTTAGCTGCTGCAGGTGTCTGCTGTTCATTCAGCGTGTCGAGAATCTCCTGCAACTTCCGCATCAAGTCATCGGGATAGTTGGCACTGGATTTGTTCACAATTTCTTCAACTTTCGGGCGAACCTCAATGATGGCATTACTCGCATCCACTTCTGCCAATTCACAATAGCGTGCATCTTCTGCCAGACGCCACCAAGACTGCTCCTCCTCGTACTTGCGAATTTGCGGTAAAACTCGCTCTCGAATTTGCTGTTTGATGCTGATTGCTTGCATTGGGTCTGCAGTCATGGTGAGATCCTTTTCCATCTCGCCAAGTTTCTCGTATAGCAACTTTAAGTTTGTTTTTAACTGAGCTAACCTTTGCTTTGAGTTCATGCGAGCCTAACTCCTGTGAAATTAATGATATATCGTAGTCAGCTTCACCATTACTAGAAGCAATAGCTGCTGATACCTTGTTTTGTTTGTTACCTTAATCTTTTAGTATTATCATTGAGTCGCACAACCGATCCGGAGGGTAAAGAAATCTTTAGGCAATTCTGTGCTGACATTGGTGCGGTATTCAAAATGCGGTACCAACGGGGAAAATGCCCGATCGCTTTTCAACTATCCAACCAGCCGCCAAGGTGCGATCGAATATTTGGTCAAATCCGGGTTCGTTACTCGATCCCTCGGCGGTTGAAACCACACCCCTTGATCCCTCGGCGGTTGAAACCGCTACTATACAAACGAAGTCCGCCTACGCGGACTAAGAAATTCTTCAGTCCGCGTAGGCGGACTTTGTATGTGTAGCCGCGATTTCAATCGCCGGGAATTGATGTTTTTATACTTGCTAATAACTAATGCTCAACTATCACCGGTGTGCCAACGGCGACTTTCTCAAATAAAGCCTGTGCATCTTTGTCAAACATTCTGACACAACCGTGAGAAGCCGCCCCCCCGATCGACTCTGGGTTCGGAGTACCATGAAAACCAATCACATTCTTGCCATCCGTCCAAAACCCCATCCACCTACTCCCTAATGGATTGTCTGGCCCCGCAGGAATAAGTTCTCCTGTCCAAGGATTTTGCCAAACTGGATCTTTGATCATTTGAATAACTTTAAAATTGCCTGTAGGAGTTTCCCAGCCACCTTTTCCCACAGCAACCGGGAAACTGGTTTGCACCTTATTTTGTCGGTAAACATAGACGCGGCGTTCTCGCAATTTCAGCACTAAACGCACTTCCTCAATAGGATTTACCGCAGGCTTTGGTTCCTGGGGAATATAACGAAATGGTTCTCCCAAGGGCGGCAGTTCTGGGGCTCCGAGATTCGGCAATTGTGTCTCGGATGTGGGCCGCTGCGCTGCGATCGCACTATTACTTGAATTAGCCACAACTTCGGCCGTCGCCTGCTGCTGTATGCCCACCGACAGCGCGGCTGCACTCAAGCTAAGCACAATTAGCTTATTAAATAACAATTTGCTGTTCACCATTTTTTTGTTCGCTAAACTCCTAACCAGCAGTTCCTACAAAGTTCCTATCTAATTATCCGCCAACCGCACCCGATCCGAAAAATTTTGAGATGGCTTTTTGACCAAGAATTTCAAAGGTGATACCCGCCACGTGATTTATCCGTGGAATCAATCCCAAATCCAAAATCCTTGCATCCTCAAGCCCCCGGATTTATCCGTGGTGTCAATCTAAAATCTAAAATTTAAAATCTAAAATCGAATGACGGCAACTGCGCTGCACAGTTTTTAGTTGAAATTCCACCACCGATCACTTGTAACTCAACACAAAGCTTAGGCAATAATACCAAAACAACAAGGTTTTTATAAGCTGCTCAGTCGAGTTACGCAATAGAATGTCGTTACAAAACCCGGTTTATGCGTACATCTTGCCAGAAAATGATTAAATTTTACCTCCGACTAATTTGATTTTTTAGCAATGACCAGCGGGCGATCGAGTATTCAAACTATGGCGCTGCAGTATCCGGCAAGCACAATCTGTCTTTGGGTAGAGTTCCTCCCAGCAACAGTTAGGTCTGCGGAAAAAAACTGCTACGGTCGATCGAATAAACTCAATATATCACGGCAACACTCTAGAGATGCAAACCGCTGAACTTGTTGTAAATCGGGAACTTATGATGTAAAATTTAGTCTTTCAATACTTGTTCGATAATCTTTTTTTGAGATTGTCATAAATTTCCTACTCTGGGGATTAAACTGGATTAGGTATAGAAGTTGGGACTTTCGTGCAGCGGAAGCAAACCCAACCCTGAATAGCAGTTAATGTGAGGTTTCAATGCGTCTTCAGAACATCAAATTATTGACAGGTGCAACACTGTCGGTGCTAATTTCGGCGGTCTCAGTACATCCTGCGATGGCTAACCCTGCAACTCAAATAGCCCAAACGCAGACCACCACCACAGCAAACACTACAACCATTGTCGGTTTTGTCAAAGATATTGTCGGCGATGTAGTAACTATTCGCGAAGAAAACACGCCGTACAGGACTCTCAGGATTCAAAGATGCGTCCTGAGAATTATTGGCCTAGTACCGGGAATGAAAGTCAGAGCCACCGTCGCCGGATCTCAGATACAAAATATCGCGGTGATCCCCGATTATAAGGTCGTAGCCACAACGGTTGCTCGTCCCGCAACCCCAGCACCGGCACCGCGTCCGGCTCCAGAACCGCCACCGCGTCCGGCTCCTCGTCCGGCTCCTCGTCCGGCTCCGATGCCGGCTCCCCGTCCAATTCCGGCTCCGGCTCCTCGTCCGGCTCCTGTGAGAGGACTTTGGTAGAGCTAGGCTATACCATTTTCGATTTGAGATTTTTGATTTTCGATTGGGAATTGGCAATGACGATCAAGCAATTTGATCCGGGGCCCCCGGATTCATTCGTGGGATCGCGTTCTTCAATCTAAAATCTAAAATCTAAAATCGATTGACTGATCGAGCTCAAAGTTGGGAGCACAGGCCTACAATTGCATTCTTTTTTGCAACTGGTATCAGTAAATGGAATTAAGCCACCGCGCCGGCGGTGGCTTAGCTGTTTAATAGCAGTTAGAATAATAGAATTGTCCAGCAATTGTGGAGAAATCGCTGCTATGTATTACCTGCATTTCTTGCTGCTAATTCTGCTGTTGCCGATGATTGCGTGCGATCGAGCTACAGATGCGATCGCCCCTGCTGTGGGCGACAACAGCCCCGTCTCGCAAATTCCCTCCCGTGCACCGGTGACAAATGTTGGGACAAATCAAATTGTACCGACCAAACCGCTGTCGCCGCAGCCAATCCGTATTGTTGCAACTACTTTGCCGCAGCCAGGAGCCAGCGAAAGCGCCTCAAAACCTCCTCAAGTAATACCGATTCCCGCATCGCCAGTGCTGCGAGTGCCTCCTGGCTTTGTCGTCAACGTTTTTGCTGACAATTTAGACGCTCCCCGATGGCTAGCTTTGACGCCGACAGGCGATGTTTTGGTAACAGAAACCCGGCAGAATCGAATTACGCTGTTGCGAGATGCCAACGGCGACGGCGTTGCTGAGGTTCGCAAAACTTTTGCAAATGCCCAAAACGGGTTAAATATTCCCTTTGGCATGGCTTTTGCCGAGCGCTATTTTTTCCTCGGAAATACCGCTGAAGTCCGCCGATTTCCCTACACAAAAGGGCAGGAACAATTGACAGGTACTGGTCAAAAAATTGCCGATTTACCGGGCGGCGGCTACAACCAACACTGGACGCGAAATGTTGTCGTTTCCCCCGACAATAGCAAGCTTTTCGTCTCAGTTGGATCGCAGTCTAATGCCGATGTCGAACCGCTGCCGAGGGCGTCTGTTCAAGTGATGAATTTGGACGGCAAGAACCAGCAAATTTTTGCTTCGGGTTTGCGAAATCCGGTGGGATTGGATTTTCACCCAAAAACCAATCAACTCTACACGACAGTCAACGAACGTGACGGTTTGGGAGATGATTTGGTGCCGGATTACTTGACAAGAATTCGTCAAGGCGAGTTTTACGGCTGGCCTTACACTTATTTTAAGCCGAATTTGCTCGACCCGCGCCACTCCAGAAACGGCAATAGCGATCGACCTGATTTAGCGGCTAAAACATTAATGCCAGACGTGCTGTTTCAGGCGCACTCGGCCGCTTTGGGGCTTCAGTTTTACGACGGCAAAACGTTTCCCAAAAGATTTATTAACGGGGCGTTTGTGGCGTTTCGCGGCAGTTGGAACCGGAACGCTGGAACTGGTTATAAAATCGTGTTTGTACCTTTTAATGCCGCGAACGGACGCCCTCAAGGTTATTATGAGGATTTTCTGACTGGTTTTCTCACAGATCCGTCGGGCCCGAAAACTTGGGGGAGGCCCGTTGGTTTGCTGGTTTTACCTGACGGGAGTTTGCTGTTTACTGAGGAAGCGAACAACCGGATTTATCGGGTGCAGTATCGCCGCTGACGATTGGGCGATCGATAAATTCTTCACCCTCGTATACTTTTTGTTGAATCAAGAATTTATCTTCTTTTCTAATTTCATATCATGTCCGATCGATTAACCATAATATCCCGGTCGGGGCGGGTTTTTGAGATGGTCAATTATTGGCAGGTATTGTTGGTGAACCCGCCCCTACCAAAATCGGGGTCGCTCGACCGGACATAATTTCACTATTCAATTTGAGATTCGCTGGGTTGCGGCGGGTTTTGTAAAGAGATGGCTGTTGGTTCTGATTGCGCGCTAAAACCGCCTCTACAAGTCTCGAATATATCACAACGATCGAGGTTTTGCGATCGCGCTTTAAAATCCCGAACCGGGTTGTTTCAGAAACTCGGCTTCTTCGGGAGTTGTTTCGCGGCCGAGAATTTGATTGCGGTGGGGAAATCTCCCAAAACGCTCGATTATTTCTAAATGCTGCATCCCGTATTCAATGAGTGAATCGCTGTCAGGTTCGCCGCTGAGTTGGCGAAATAGTTCGACAGATTTTTGCTGGTTTTCTAAATTTTCGCTGTGTTGAAAAGGCAGATAAACAAATAATTTTTGTACAGTCACCAATTGGCGATCGAATTTATTATTAACAGCGTATTCGGCGGTGGCTAAAGCTTTGCTGTCTGTGGCGAATGCTTGGGGCGTTCCGCGAAACATATTGCGCGGAAATTGATCGAGCAGTATAATTAATGCGAGGCAGTTGTCGGGGGAATCTTGCCATGAGTCGAGTTTACCGGAGGCGGCTAGTTTGTATTGCGGCAGAAAGCGCGATCGCACTTCTGCATCAAAATCCGCATCTTTTTCAAACCATTTCTTGTGGACTTTGCCAAACTCAGGAGAGTGCGATCGACCAAACCAAAAATCTAAAACTTCATTCATTAGCAATCTAGTAGGCGATTGATTGTTGATTAAAGCTTCTGTGTCTGTAGTTGCACAAAATGCGCTATCTGTCCAACTACAAACCGCAGCGATTAATGATTACCAAAGATGACTCCACCCAAACACAGGTACTTGCTTTCCGAGGCTATCGAGGGTCTAGAAAAAAAATTAGATTACAGAGTTTAAGCTTCCAGATTCATCTGTTATCGAGTAAATCTAAAATCTAAAATCTAAAATCTAAAATCGACTGACTTAGGAACCTTTGTTGTCCGGTGCTTAAAGTTACAAACTAGCAAACAGTCTGTCCCAAGTTTTGCCTCCCACAATTCCGTCTACAGGAATATCCGCTTGTCGCTGAAATCTTTTCACTGCATCTTCGGTTGTCGGACCGAACACGCCATCAATTACGATCGGGTGTGGGGACAAGCCCCGCGCGTTCAACAACTTTTGCAGTTTCTTCACATCGTGCCCTTTCGAGCCGCATTTTAAAATCCTTTTATGGTGTCTTACTACTGGTTGATGGCAATCATCTGTGTGGCAAACTGCGGAGCTCGCTGCATAGTTGGCTCTACTTGTGCCCGTCAGAACTAATAGACCGAGAATTGCTAGTAAATAATAAAAAGTCTGTGTTCCGGCCATACTTTCCCTGTTAATTTTCTCAAGCGTTTTTTGCAAGTTTGACGATTGTTTGAGAGTGAGAAACCGGGTTTCTGGGATGGGGGCATCCAATCTCGATTCACCGGGTTTCTGGCAACAGTCAACCGACATTCTACAATATAAGTGGCTTTACTGCAAAATCTCCGATCGTGCAAGTTAAATTTTGTTGCTGTTTGGTAGCAGCAAAGGTAACAATTACTTCGCAGGCAACTGCAACCGTCAGCATTACCAAGTTTCGCGCCAGCGGGTAATCGCAAACGTCATCATTCGCCGCTGAAGGAACCCGATAGTGTTCGTTCCAAATTATTTCGGAGTAATCGGCAGCTAATCCGACGTGTACGCAGGGAAGGGAGACACTCGCACAGTAATCCTTGACTGCTTGCCGCCCGACACTGTTATCAAAAGTATCGATGACTGTGGCGCTGACAGCAAGCAGCCGATCGGCATTTGCGGGTGTCAATTCTTTTGAGTGCGCGTCAATGCTGACTCCCAAAGCGCGATAGAGGTTGTTGGCGAGAATTTTTGCTTTGAATGCGCCGATGTCCGATCGATAATAGGGTTGAGTGGAAAGGTTGCGTTCCTCGATGCGATCGCGATCGATGACTTTTAACTGACCAAAGCCCGATCGCGCCAGACTTTCTGTAATATTCGCACCCAAAGCACCCGCCCCGCACACCGTTACCGGGAAATTTTTGATCTGCGACATCACTGCGGGACTTCTATAAAGTTGTTCGTGAAAAAATATACTCATGGGCATTGGGCATTGGGCATTGGGCATTGGGCATTGGCCCGCGCAGGGCATTGGGCATTGGCCCGCGCAGGACATTGGTTATTTCTTGATTATTTTTTATTATACAAACCAGGCTCAACTAACAACTAACAACTGACAACTGACAACTGACAACTAACTATTAGATATTCTTTGATGCCCCATGCCCCATGCCCAATTCCCCATTCCCATTATCTATTTTCAACTACTCCAACTAATGAATGCAAGTCGAAGTCTTTGTCCAATCCGCTGAGACAAATGCCAGCACTCATAACTGTCAAGTCATTTTTGGCGATCGCAGAAGTGTGGTGTTCTCCCGTTCCGCTAGTCCATTCAACCAGCCAATAATTTTCGCGATCGCAAAAATCCCGCAATTCACCGCCGCCCATTTTCAACGCCCGCTGCAAGCGCTTTTCTTCCCGCACTTTCGGATCGAAATCTTTAATATTTCGGGACACCAATTCGTAAACAGTTCGCATTTCCGGCGTCATCCCTTTAAAGCGAACTTCTTGAGGCAAAAGCAACTTTTTTAAAGCTGCTTTTAACTTCTCAGATGGCAGTGGATCGGCGCGCCTGTCAATCTCTTCAAACCACAAACAATGACCGTCCCAGCGCGCAACAATCTGCTCAAACTGCGAACCTTCTGTTACTAAATCCACTGGTACTGGTTTCGCAACACCCGTGCGCTGTTTAGCATCAGATTCGTTAACAGGATAAGCCAGCCACGTTTGGCCTTGCAGCACGTAAGCCAAGTGCAAGCGAACGGGTACGAGCAGTTGCAAATACTCCGCCACTTGCGGCAAACTCGGCTCCTCAATTACCGCAGCTAGTTTCTCATTAATAGGCTTAAAAATACCCCATCCTTCAAAGTTGCGCGGCTGCGGTTTAAAAGTATAAACCATTGAGCTAACCCGTATCCGCACGCTTCCCCCGCGCACGCAGGGAGCCAGGAATAGGGTATCGAGTAGCTGCCCTTCTTGGGCAGCGAGTTGGCTGAGAATTTTGCGAATATCTGCCACTAAATTGACCTCCGTAATCTTACTCTTTTTTACAGAACGCACTTTTAATTTAAGCACTCCTAAAGATTTGTAAACCCTCTTGACACAAATCACTATCCTAATATAATATTGAGCGATAATCCAAATTAAACCTTGTAGATATATCAAGTAAATATGCTGCCAAAGCTCTTTTCTAAGTTGGTTGTAGTGACAGCTCTGACACTTCCTATTTTTGGCTCAGTCCAGGTAGCTAAAGCTCAGGACAGCTATGGAGCTACTGCTTATTCTCCGACTTCTGATGCCACTGGTATTAGTTGGGATCATCCTACAGAGAAAGAAGCACTAAACGCAGCAGTAGCCGTCTGCAATGAGCACAGCGGAGGTGCGAACGACTGCGAACCCCTGACATCTAATAGTAATAATTGTGGAGCGATCGCAGTAGGCAAAGGAGGAGCCGGTGCGGGCTGGGGTGACGATAAAGCAGCAGCCGAAGCTCAAGCTCTCGCTGGTTGCAGCGAACTAGAGGGCGGCAACTGTAAAGTGCAGCTTTCAGCTTGCAACAAGTAATTAAAGTGATAAAAATTGGTCGTAGCAGTGTAGATTATCGCTGGTAAAATAGTTTAGACAATAGTAAGTTTAAGGTGCGCTGGGCGCACCTTAAAGAATACCAATCGGCTAAAAGTAGGGTACACAATGTGCACCTTACAGTTAATCTCCTACTTCGGAAGTAACTGCATCAGGTGGCAGCAAACTTTCTAATCTATCTTTAGACCAGTATTCAGTAGGATAAGCGAGTGCAATAATATCAGAGAGTCGAATCAGCCACGTAACTTGTCCGTAAGCATCGATATTTTCCCCCTGTTCGTTAGGGGGAACTATCACCAAAAGTTCCGCAAACTCCCCGAACAAATTAATCGGGATGCCGCCGAAACTGCTATTATTTGTTTTAATCCAAACTTTACTGCCTCGATCGAGAGCTTCTTGGAGTCGCTGGCAGAGCAAACTGGATTTTTTGACCTGGGATTTTTTGGCTTTCGACTTTTTTCCCATAGTTTTAAGAAGTTAAAGTAGTTGTATTGTGGGTTGCACAGTGGGTTGCACAGTGGTTTGCACAGTGGGTTGCACAGTTCGTTGAACAGTGGGTTGAGATCTAGTGCGATCCTCTTCGAGGGCTTCGCTAACGCGGTTTGGTATTGAAACGGACAAAAGGAAAAAGGGATCTCGCCCCGTCGCTACACCATTACTCTAGTCTATAAGAAAGTGCTGTACTGCGATCGTAATAACAATTTAATGGCAAAATCGCGAAATGACACCAGTTCCCAAAAAATGCGACTCTAGCCAAGCTTCAAACCCTTAATTCATCAGTGATTCCCAATCTAAAATCTAAAATCTAAAATCTAACATGGTATGACCTGCGGTGGCACTGTTACAAAGTCAGTCAACGATGCCCGTGTTTCTACTGTGTCCAAATGCAGTATAATCGGCGGAATCTTCCCAAATCGTTTAACTAAAACAATGGACTGGCGAAAGCTCATTCATCCAAACCCGAAAGCTTCAACAAGTCAACCAGCAGCGCCAGAAACTCGATTCTCTGTAGAATTTTTGCTAGGGCTCTTTGCTGCGGGATGGACTCAACAGCAGGTGTTAGAGAAATATCCTGCACTGACTTCGGAAAAGTTACGCGCTGCTTTGGCTGGTGCGGATTCCCAGTTAGTGTCATCCATAGCTAATCCAGAATTACAAGAAATTATTGATCAAATTAGAGAATAAGTGAAAAAAGGTAAAAAGTTGTCGATTGAGGATATTGAGGGAGATTTTTGGTAGTAAAGAAGGATATTAAATCTCAACTTCCCCTTAAATTTTCTCTAACTCTTTCCCGAAACTCCAACACAGCCTCAAGGGGATCAGGCCGTTGTACATACTCTCCAATCACTGATAAATCCAAATTCGGCAACAACTCGCTTTGCTGCATTTTTTCATATTCCTCTCCCCGAAGATGAAAAACCTCAAAGCGACGATTTTTCCAGAACCAAACCTCTCTGATTCCGAGCTTTTTGTAAACTGCTAACTTGTCCAGGCCGCCACTACTGAGTACAACCTCGATCGCCAAATCAGGAAATTCTTTTTCTGTACCGATACAATAGCACTCGTCCGGTTCTGTACCGCCCTTTTTTGCTTGAATGCGGAAGGTAGTTGAACCCAATCCCCAAAACCGAGTCCGTGTTTCTTGAAAATACGCTTCTAGCAGCATCCCAATATTGGTTTTATCTCGATCGTGACGGCGACTTGGGGCCATAATTTCCAGCACTTCATCTAAATAAGTAACCCGATACCAAGGACTATCTCCGAGTTGAGTCAGTAGTTGTTCATACTGTTGCCAACTTACCCCGCTGGTAATAAATCTTTCCACTGGATCTTCGGTAAAAAGCTCTAAGTCGGTTGCTAAATCCTTGATTAATATTGAAGTCACCAACTGCGCCTCCCAAGTTTAGAGTATAGTAGAAGATTGTGATTCTCTCATCAATGGTTTAACTGGCGATCGCTACCTCATTTTCAGTATCATCCTCTTCATTAATCCCAAATTTTTTGCAAATTTCATCGAGTGTCTGAGGTTGAATGACTCTTGATTTAGCTCGCTTCAGTGCCCTTAACAAGCGAGTTACAGTGGCAGGCGATCTCAGCAAATAAAGTGTTTCTAGCAAACTTTCTAATTAAACCTCAGAAATCAAAACTGCATTTTTGCCGTGAGGTCTAGTAATAACTATTACTTCCCCAGTTTCAACAGCGCGATCGCAGAGATTTTCTAAATTAGCTTCAGCGTCAGTGTATGTAGTCTCAGTTGACATACAATTCTAACTCCCACTAACTTTGCGAGCATTGCCCGCGAGCTTAACTCACGAGCCATGCCCAATTATATCACTTGTCATCCCTCACAGGCAGCGACGTATCCAGAATTTCCATCAACAATTCCAGTCGCGAAGGACGGCTCAACATCGGCACTAAATTCGGCAAGGAGTAGTAATCCCCGGCAAACGTAAAGGTTTCTACCGATACTTGTTTGTCCTTCAATTGCTTCTGGACATATTCGCACCAAGCACCAACTCGCACAATCACAACATCAGGAATTACCCCCAAACTGCGACAGTAATTTTGATAAGCATCTGCAAAATAAGGTGCAGCATTTTCGCCTTCATCTGTTACCATAATGAATTGCTCGACAACCTGCTTTTTAATTCGCATTGCTTCCACCGCGCAACCGCAACTTGTGCCGCCGCCAGCGCGAATGTGCTTGAAAGCGCCTTCCCAGTCTGTCAATTCGCTGCCGTTTGCTTGCACTGGATAGGGTATCGTGTCAAAGGCATAAACGAACAGTGCAGCCTCGGAAATGCCCGAAATCAAAGCAGCGAGACGCTTCCCGACTTCGATCGCACTTTCCATCGAACCCGACTTGTCAATCAACAAACCCGTTGCTTTCGCAATCTTGCCACGCTTCTTCACCTGTTCGTTTGTCACCGCTTCCAGCTTCGCCGCCGTTGCTGCGTCGAAGTTCGCGCCCGCACCCGCAACACTCGCTTTGTAAGCAGAAACCCGATCGCACTTGGCCGCTTCATCCAGCTTCGAGTCAATCAACTGCTTGACTTCCGCGTGATCCATCGCGCCCCGCGACTGAATCGATTTCAAATTGTTGATGACTTCCTGCGGCGACATCGAGTTAATCAGCGCGGCCAAAACTGTTGGCGTTAGCTGTCTGATCGCACCAACTGCGATCGTATACGGAATCTTGTACTCAACAATCAAATTCGCCTGTTCCGCAGGTGTCGCCGCCTTTGCTAACTGCTTCAAAACGAATGCCAGAGAGTCGGACGGCGGATTGTCTTTAAACAGAATAGCATTAGCGCGATCGCTCGGCTTGACGTGCAGCGTTGCGTACAAATGCTTCATCGCCTTGCGGTTGCGGAGGGCGGCGCGATCGAAAAACTGTGCATTCTTTTCCCGCGATTTCAGATAGCGAGTGACAGCAGTGCGCGCGCTGCGAGGCATCTTATTCTGGTGCCGCTTCATAAAGTCCACAATCCGCGAAACCTCGTAGGGAGGGAACTCTTGCAGCATCATAAAACCGGCATCTCGGTGTTCCATCAGCGCCGAAGTCAGCAAATTTCCGGCAAAAACTTCCTTGTGATCGCGCACGTCGCCGTGACGTTGATACCACACTGCTAAATGACCGTAAAAAATTGGGTCTAATTCGATAATTAACTTGTGAATTTCTGCTACTTTTTCTAATTGGCGGTGAGGAGTTGTGAGCAGACTGTTGAGCATTTCCAAACGCAAATCGCGCTCTGCTGTATTCATATTCATTGGTGTTACCTTCCTATTCGATTTTGGATTTTGGATTTTAGAAGTATTCAAAATCGGTGGTTGGCAGTTGTTGCACGCTAGCAAGTGAAATTTAAAAATCACCGCGCAAGTTTGGGGAGCTTTTTTTTAGTAAACCTATGGCTAAACCTAATAGGGTCTGTATGTAAGCTCTCGCGATTGGGGCGCGGCAATAACTGCTATTGAAAATTATTTGAGGGAAACTGTTTCTAGTTCAAGGGATCTCAAATCGGGTTCAACCCAGTTAATTCGAGCTTCCGAAGACATCAACCGATCGCGCGTGTAATAGCGAAATGGTAAAGTGCGATCGGCATATTTTGCAATCAAACCGTTAGCCAGATGTACGATCGAGCGATTTTGGCTTTCATCGGCGAGATACCGGCGAATAGTTCGCACCCAAAACAGCGTTAGTGTTTCGTGATACCCGCTGTTTTTTGTGGTTTCAATTCCTTGAGCCGAGTTGTAACGTTTAATGCCATTGCGAATCGCATTTATCGCTTCTTGCTCCGAGTCATAACACAGATACCACAGGGCAACAGTTAAATGTGCTTCGTGCGTCCATTGACTTCGTGACAGGTTGCCTTCTTGGAAGGCATGAATCAGACTGTCTATCTCCTTGGGCGATCGGTAAATTGCCAGTCTTTTTCTCATGGCTAATACCCAATTTATTTTTGAGGACGGAAGTCTTCAATACAAACAGGATTACTTAATTATTATCCTGAATTAACAACAAGAGTTTATAGCGCCTAAAAAGTCACTTCGCGCAAGTCAAGAAAGCCGTTGGCACATACGCAGGAGTTGAACCCGCGACCATTTCCTTAAGAGGGAATTGCTCTACCAATGAGCTAGTATGTAAGCTTCCTGTGTTGGGGCGCGAAGTGGAACTTTTAAGCGCCGGATAGATATAAAAAGTTCAGCTATAAAAGGCAGCGCACAAGTCAGAGAAGCATTGTTTCAGCCTCGCGGCAGGTAGGAATTGAACCTACTATTCGATTTTAAGTCGAACGTTTCCAGTTTGTAAGCTTCTTTAGTTGGGGTGCGCGGCCTAATACGTGCTTTAAGTGAATTTCTAGCCGTAAACAGCTTCTGGGCGGACAATTAAATCACCGCTGGGACGGCGATCCAGAACGTAAGACTCGAAGCGAGATCCCTTGACATCAAAATGATTTGCCAGACGTTCCTTAATAGCCTTGTCGCTCATTCCTGCCGCGATACCCAGTTGGTCTTCGGCCAGATCGTAGGAACGTCCTTCAAAACGAATGTGAACCATTACCGATACCTCCTAGAGCAATTTTGGATTTTGGATTAGTAGCTTATCTGCTCTCGAATTTGGCTTTTTGTGAGACGCGGGCAAATTGCCAGTATCGGTAAAGATTCACGAAATCTGATAATCTTTACTGAAAGAAGCGCCGTTCTAAATGATAAGCTTGTTTGATTTTGCGGAGTTCCTCAGCCTTTTTGGTTGGTTGAAATCTGGCTGAACTTGTCTGTTCTGAATCCGCATGAAATTCGTTGAAATTAGACTGATTTCGTACAACATCTGACTCGGGCCGAGTCAGTGTGTAACCGAACAGTCTCGTATAAAGTAACAACATGACCATCGAGTCTATGTTACAAGACTTTCAAATTGATGTTCATTGAAATTTTGAGCAATATTTAGTTGTCAAGGTTCAGAATTTGCACGAAAAATACAGGTTTTTGCTTGTCCTGCGCTTTCCATATCTATATACTACATAAATACTACACGACTGTCAAGGGGGTAGCAAAAGTTTTTTTAGATCGCATATCTCGCACTATTGTCAGGAACAGGCAAGATGCCTGTTCCACAAAGAATGAATTTGATTGTGGGGAGTAGGGGTTGGGCCGGAGAGCCCGCCCGTGAATTTGATTGTGGGGAGTAAGGGTTGGGCCGGAGAGCCCGCCCATAATTAGATAGGACTTATGCACGGGTAGCCAGAAACCGGGTTGTTTCACCAAAAAATATCGATTAAACATCCTTAACATAGGAAATGCTGTCGCGAATATTGTGGAAGCCAGCAGACTCGTAAAGTCCCATCGCACCTGATGAATTTTCAGCATCGACGCCGAGAATAGCAGTAGCCACACCGGCAGCTTTCAGTCGATGCAAACCAGCGAGCAACATCGATCGTCCCAATCCCATTTTGCGGAAGCCGCGCCGAGTGCCGAGACAAGCAATCCAGCCTTCATTGCGCCCGGTACGATCGCACTCTTCCACACTAATCTTGCAGTAACAAAAACTGACAAATGTGCCGTCATCAGCAACAGCAATCAAGTCTAAATCATTTCTGTAATCGGGTTTAGCTAACTCGTACTTAAATTTATCCACTGTTAAATCGTGATGATTCCAGTGATCGATAAACGACTGGTTGAACATTTCTACCCAAGCTGCCGCATCCTGTTCGCCGGGGAACTGACGCAGCGCGAAACCTTCGGGGAAGTGCGGTTGTGGGATCGGTTCAGAGAGCGATCGCGCCATTCGGCAAAAATAGCGATCGACCTTGAAACCATTACTTGTCAGCAATGAAATGCGATCGCAATCCTCAGCGCGCGCGTAGGTTCGCAGCTTCACGCGCGCGCCCCGTATCGCAGACACCTCGCGCATCCGCACTTCACCCCAGGCGATCGCGGCTGCTTCCACATCGCCTCCGCGCGCGTCGGGGTGAACGCGAAACCACAGCCAACCGTCAATTACTTCCCCAGGCTCAGAAAGTGACAACTGAGCAAAACCGATTAATTTTCCCTCCGCATCTTCCCAAAGGCGGATATCGCGGGCTACATCTAGGGACGGTGCGTTAAATTCTTGTTGTAGTTCCGAGATGGAAGTGCCTTCATCGAGCCGATCGACTTCTTCGCAAGTATTGATTAAATGGGCGATCGCATCTAAATCGCGATCGCCCGTATAGCAGCGCGCCGAGAGATTGGCCATCATAGCTAATCACCATTTCCTGTTGTTATTCAGTTTAAAAATAGCTTGGGCGATCGCACTTTTATCGATCAACTCGCCCCAATGCTCGATCGGCATTAAAAATCCGACAATGCAAACACCCCGACGCCTCGAACCGCTACAGCAGTTGACTGCACTCGTGAGTTTCGATAAATTCAGGTTCAGGATTTGGGATGGGAGTAGAAGGACTTGAACCTTCGACCTTGAGATTAAGAGTCACCTGCTCTAACCAACTGAGCTATACTCCCGCATCTAGAATAGT
This sequence comes from Microcoleus sp. S13_C3, assembly GCF_036700905.1. Lineage (NCBI taxonomy): Bacteria > Bacillati > Cyanobacteriota > Cyanophyceae > Oscillatoriales > Microcoleaceae > Microcoleus > Microcoleus sp. S13_C3. Next base: position 46,462 of record NZ_JAUBPT010000003.1, read on the forward strand.
ATAACACAATATTTTAATTTTCGCATATTTCACCTTTTTTATTAAGTTGTGTGGTTACTGGGTGCTTCTGAATGTAACCAATAGATCCAATCGCTCCCTTGGTTAAAGATTTGCGATCGACCTTTTTATTTGTTAGCGCCCAGTTTCCTAGCAGCAGCCATTTTATCGCGCTGCGCCCGCATCCCTACAGACGATCGCAGCAAGGTGCGATCGGTACTCGGAAAGAGGATAAGCTGGTGTCAACTAAACATAACTGCTTGAAATGACTGAACAAGAGGAAGTTTCCAAAACCATAAAAGTCACAATGCCCAACCGAATTCATCAAAAGCTGAAGAAGCTGTCTGACGAGTCAGGAATATCCATGTCTAAACTGATGCTCCTGGCAACTATCAACGAATATAAGCTGATTGACGATAAACTTACCCCTGACTAGCCCCATTTGGTACCCTTTCTTTCCCCATTGTGCTATCCTTCAGGAAAATAGTCAACCCTGGAGGTGTGCTTGTGACTCAAGATGAACTCGAAGCCCTTGTCGATGAACTCGGCTTAGTGTCAGTCGTTAGCCTGCTGGCAAATATCTGCCACAACAAAGCCCGACAAACCTTGTGCCTGAAGGGACAAGGGGCTACTCCTTATACCGCTTGGAACAGCAACGGCTTCTTGCTGAAGCAGTTGATGACCAGACTGCGGCCAATCGGCAGCTACGATCGGGATTTAGACCTCAAGAACAACTGAGGTTCTGAGGTTCAACCCGTGCAAGTGCGTAAAGCATTGGTTTTAGTCGGTTAACAGCCGAGTATGTATGCTTTAACTGTTAGGGCACGGGTTGAAACTCTTCGATTTGGACTTGAACCTTGAATGGAGAGGACGGGACTCGAACCCGCATCAATCGACAGCAACTTTCAGGAAACGCGCTTCCTTACTGCCCGCAAGCAGATGAGAACTGCCCCCATCTCGGACTGTTAATTCCTTTCAGTGCCTCCGCAACCCGCTGCCAGTTTGCGTTTTCAGGGAACGTCGCGAAGCAACTTTTTACCCTACTCAACAAACCCGATCGTCCTTTTGGGAGCCGCTTTTCCAAAGTTTTTACGGTGCCATTCCACTTAGGCGACCTCCCCATAATTTTTCTCAGTATATGAGAGCAAAGCTCGTGAAAAAATCAACCAGAATTCTCCCTTATTTATATATAAAATCATAAGAAATCCACCGGGGAGGTACTGCCCCTCCTACCTCTGCGTTATCAGCACGATGTCTCGCTTTTTGACTTCCGGTGGGTAGTAAAAAGGAAGATGAAGGAATCGAACCCTTACGACATCGCTGTCGCACCACAATTTTCAAGATTGCTTGCCGTCCACTCGGCGGCATCTTCCAAGTTGAATAACGGAAGCTGGAGGAGTCGAACCCCTACAGTTGTTAACTGCACTCCTGTGTTCGAGACAGGTTGCCGTCCTCTCGGCAGCAGCTTCCCAAATTTTGGGTGTATAACGACTCTTAAAATTTTTTATTATTAATACACACCCCATTTAAGAGTAAGATGGCAATACCTTTAAAAGCTTGTCATGCAAATCACTCAAGATCAACTAATAAAATGGTTCCAAGAATACTATCAGTCTCACGGTGAAGTTCCTGCCTTAAATAAAGTTAGAGATAAAAGTATTCCTTGCCCAGTAACACACAATACAGTAGTCAGAAAATTTGGAAGTTGGAATAATGCTTTGAAAGCAGCAGGCTTACCGTTATTTGTCAAACCAATCCTAGCGAAGGAAGTAGTTTGTTTTACCTGTGATAAGGTTTTTTATAAACAAAGACACCGACTACAAGAGGGCAAACCAGATTTTTGTTCAAATTCATGTGCAGCCACTTACAAAAATTGCCATAAAAATTATGGAAATCGACGCTCTAAGCTTGAATATTGGATTGAGGAGCAGCTTTTAAACCTTTATCCAGAGATAGATAGAAATTTATTTCAATCGCAAAGATGCCATAAATGCAGAGCTTGATATATACATTCCCTCTCTAAATTTAGCTTTTGAGTTAAATGGCATTTTCCATTACGAGCCAATTTATGGGGCAGAAAAACTAGCGTCTATTCACAATAATGATAGTCGCAAGTTTCAAGCCTGTTTAGAAAAGGGAATTGAATTAGCCTTTATTAACTGCTCTCAACAAAAAAAGTTTCAGAAATCAACCTCTCAAAAATACCTTAATATCATAACCTCCATTATCAATTCAAAGGTGTCCGACGGGCCTCGAACCCGCTAATAACTAGCTTCACAGGCTAGCGTCTCGACCGCTTCGACTTCAGACACCGGAAGTGGAGTCAAGGAGGATCGAACTCCTGGCCTCTTGCGTGCAAAGCAAGCGCTCTACCAATTGAGCTATGACCCCGAAACGAATATAACCCTCCGACTTAAGTTGTGGAGAAATCGAATTTTAGATGAATGTTCAAGCTCCCAGATTCATCTGTGGAGTCAATCTAAAATCTAAAATCGAAAATCTAAAATCTAAAATCTAAAATTGGTGTGGTGGATCGCGATCGGATTTGAACCGATATCTTTCTAACAGCCAGTTAGATGCTTTACCAATTAAGCTACGAACCCCAGACAGCAGGAGTGGTAGGACTCGAACCCACAACATTCGAGGTAGAAGCTCGACACTCTATCCAGTTGAGTTACACTCCCGTATTTTTTGTTGATTTGTGCGATTCCCTACGGGATAGCTGCGCTTCACGCACTTTCCGTGCAAGTTATCAGAGCATTGCGTTTTCTCAGTTACTAGAGGGACTCCGCCGATGAGTTATTACACACTCTTTAAAGGATGGCTACCTTCAAGCCAACCTGCCGGGTTCAATGCACTCCTCGTTCTCAAACGCCCGCTGATTTTGACAGCGGTACCTTTCCTCTCGTACTAAAGTATGTAGGCTCCAAAGATTGGGACACGCAAAGGGCGATCGCTCTTACTATAAAAAATTATCCATTCAATGGAATCAACCTCCTTAAATTAAAGCAAAAACAACGAGAGTGGCAGGACTTGAACCCACAACATCCGCGTCCGAAGCGCGGCGCTCTATCCATTGAGCTACACTCCCATAAACCGATTTTAGATTTTAGATTTTAGATTTTGGATTGAAGAAAACCTCTGGCGATTTTAGATTTCGGATTGAAGAAAACCTCGTTTTAGCCAAGCGGATAACGGGACTCGAACCCGTATCGCGAGTTTGGAAGACTCAGATGCTACCGTTGCACCATATCCGCACTTCAATTAGTTTTACCGATTGTATCTCTTTAACCTCAACATACAGCCTTTACAAAATTGTCAAGTAAGTTTGCGTTGGACTGATGGGTAAAGTTACTAATCGCTGATTTTTTAAATCTAATTCAATTCCCAGGGCTTCTAGAGGAATCACGCCTAATAGAGGATTCATACCTCCCGGCAATTCCAAACACTCAAACGTTCCTTCACGTCCTACCAAAGAAATTTTAGCATCCTGAAAAATTCTGGCTTTACCAATGCCATTAGCAGTCTCTACATCCACTTCTTTGAGCAATTCTAAACCGAGTTGTGCAATGATACTTGCAGGCAAACACAATGTTGTTGCACCTGTATCAACTAGCACATTATTTAGAGTGACTGAACGGATTTGGTCGGAAGGCATAAATCCTCTGGCTGCGACATTTTGATCGGCGCGGTTAGTCACGGTGAGTGTGGTAATAATTTTTCCCATTGAGGTGTTGTCAGTTGCTAGCATAGTTTAACCTTGAACTACTCAACCTCAATTATGACAAGTTTTTGGAAAAATGAGTACGATCGCCCTTAGCTATTTGCTAAACTAGCGCTCGGAGATAAAACACATGAAACTTATACTTACAGCACCCAATCCCGAACTATTCGCCGCATTCCAAGAGCATTTTTTCTACCTACCCAATGTCGAAATTACCAACAAATGTTTCGAGGATTTAACCGAGTATGACTGTTTGGTGAGTCCCGCTAATTCATTTGGCATGATGGATGGCGGTATCGACGCAGCTATCGTTGGTTTTTTCGGTCATTCTCTGATGGTTAGGGTGCAGCAGCATATCTTGGAAGACTATTTAGGCGAACAACCCGTTGGCACGTCATTCATCATCGAAACTCACCATCCCAAACATCCTTTTCTCGCTCATACTCCCACCATGCGCGTACCTATGTCTGTTGTGGGTACAGACGTTCCGTATGTGGCAATGTGGGCAATGCTATTAACAATTCGGCGCTACAATCGACACGCAAAACGTAAAATTGAGAGTGTCGTTTGTCCGGGTTTAGGAACGGGGATAGGCAGAGTTCCTTATCGCGAAGCCGCGCGGCAAATGGCACTGGCTTACGACTATTTTGTTTATCCCACGCCGTATGTAAACTGTTTTGTTGCGGCGGAACGACAACTGCAAATTTGGGAAGGTGGCGATCGCAATTCTGGCTAAATAGCGATCGTATTTTCCCAAGCAGGTGACAGGAGTTGAACCTGCAAGAAAGCTTTACAAGAGCCTCATGTTGCCAATTACATCACACCTGCTTTTTTGGTGGCGGGGGCAGGAGTTGAACCTGCTATTAAGAGGCTTATGAGACCTCCAAGCCTACCCAGGCTACTTCACCCGCGATGTCACCAAATACCCCTGACTGGCATCGAACCAGCACTAACTAGATCCTAAATCTAGCGCCTCTACCAATTGGGCTACAGGGGCAAAACCGATTTGAGATTTGAGATTTGAGATTTGAGATTGAATAAAACCTCATACCCCTGACAGGCCTCGAACCTGCAAAAAACACTCGTTTTGAGCGAGTGATGTTTTCCAATTACATCACAGGGGTAAAGTCGGGATGGTTGGATTTGAACCAACGACTCCATGCTCCCAAAGCATGGCTTCTGGCCGCTGAATTACATCCCGTTCATGCTCAAGCGTGAGACTCGAACTCACACTCAAAATAAAACAGATTTTAAGTCTGCCGCGTCTGCCAATTCCGCCACAGGAGCAAGTAGAAACTTAGTAGAAAATTTGGTACTCGGGAGTGAGATTTGAACTCACACAAAACAATTTTTGAAATTGCAGCCTCTGCCAATTGGGCTACAGGAGTGTAATTGATCTGCTTTGGTAATAGCAGAACTGGGAAGGCAGGGATCGAACCTGCATTCTGGCGCTTTCAAAGAGCGGTGCCATACCGATTAGGCGACTTCCCAATAATTGGGTGCCGAGGCAGGGGTTGAACCTGCAACTTCATGGTTCAGGGCCATGCGACTTGCCTTTCGTCCACTCGGCAATTTAAAAAATGGCTGCCCCAGTAGGACTCGAACCTACAACCTAGCGGTTAACAACCGCTTGCTCTACCATTGAGCTATAAGGCAACGCAATCCCCCAAGTCAGTATCGAACTGACGACCTCTTGTTCTTCAGACAAGCGCTCTACCAACTGAGCTATCGGGGGAAAACGGAGAAGGAGGGATTTGAACCCTCGACGGTTGTTAAACCGCTCTTTCTTAGCAGGAAAGCGCCTTAAGCCACTCGGCCACCTCTCCACAGCGAGCGAGAACGGAGGGATTTGAACCCTCAATCTTCAGTTTTATTAACTGAGATGTTATCCGGCTACACCACGCTCTCAAGATTGCAACTGCAGATTAAATGCAGTTACAAATGGGTCGGGCTGGAATTGAACCAGCAACGCTTTAAGCTACTGTTTTACAGACAGCTACCCACACCAATAGGAGGGCCGACCCAAGATAGGATTTTTGGTAGGTCGTCGAGGAATTGAACCTCGATCCATCCGCTTAAAAGGCGGCTGCAAAACCATTCTGCCAACGACCCAGTTTGGAAGTGCTGACGGGAGTTGAACCCGCAATCACTTGGGTGAAAACCAAGCGGCTTAAACCATTTGCCTACAGCACTATCGATTTTAGATTTTAGATTTTAGATTTTGGATTGCTCTTTGAGATTTGAGATTGCTCCTGCGAATAAATAGGAACAGAGGTTAGGGCGGGATTTGAACCCGCGCAATTCGGTTTTGCAGACCGACGCTTTGAGCCACTCAGCCACCTAACCTGGGAGTCCCGACGAGGTTTGCACTCGCAATCTTCTCCTTGAGGGGGAGACGGCTTGACTTTTGCCTACGGGACTTTGACCCCCGCCGAAAAACGGATACTTGCTTTCCGATAGGAGGTGTGGATTTTAGACCAAAGTTCCAATTCCGAGATTCTTCTCCTGTGGAGTAAATCTAAAATCTAAAATCTAAAATCTAAAATCGACTGACGGGAGTAACGAGACTTGAACTCGCAACCTTTCGCTCGACAGGCGACTGCTCTGACCGGTTGAGCTATACCCCCGCGAAAATGAACAATATTCTGTCCTTGAATTACTCAAGTTGGGACGGGGTGGCGGTTGATTCCGCGTACTACAACCCGATCGGGCTATTGTTGCCGGAGTCTACACCGCCGATGTCCACAATTATGTGACACGATTAACTTCCTATTCTGTTTTCAAGGTTCATATTGCTCGTGGGGTAAGGCTTTGAAGCTCTTTCCCCTTCGCCATACATTTATACTACATTGCGTAATACAAGACTGTCAAGGGGGTAATACAACTTTTTTTTAAATTGGGTTTTTTAAAGGGGTGTCGATCGCTCCCATCAACCCTCGCCGTCCCCCAAAAACCTTATATAATAAGAGATTGTGCTGCTAAACAGATGTTGTGGCGTAAGGTAAATCTGATGCTTAAACTGTACTACACTCAAATTTCTCTGAATTCTCGCCGTCGCGCGAGGTGGCACTTCTGGAAAATGCGATAATCAGCTTTTAAATATCAAATACTACAAATCCAACATTGTCTGAATTGCCCTTAACTCCCGTGCCCGCATTGCCAGAAGCCCATCGCCCAAACCTCCCTCACTGGCTACACTCGTTGGATACCTGTCCGAGTACCAACAGTTGGGCGATCGCCCGCGCGGCCCAACTCCACCACGGAGATGCAGTATTTACTAGGCGACAAACCAGCGGGCGCGGCCAACACGGGCGCACCTGGCACGCCCCAAGCGGTGTCTTGACTGTTAGTTTTGTCCTCGACAACCTAAACCCCACTCTGTTGCCGGGACTCAGTTTAGCAGCGGGTTTAGCCGTGATTTACGCGATCGAAGATTTGGTTCCCGACTGTCGCGATATGCTGCGCCTGAAATGGCCAAACGATGTCTGGATCGATCGCCACAAATTAGCCGGCATTCTCTGCGAAGCCTCTTCGGGCAATGCTTTGGGTAAAACTCGCGCCGTTGTGGGAATTGGACTCAACCGCTGCGTAGATTTCGCGGCTGCGGGATTGGATGAAAGGGATCTCGGCAATGCGGTAAGCTTGCATTCTATTGCTAGTACAGTACCAGATGAACTGTGTTTGGTCGATCGACTGCGGCACTATTTACTCGAACTAGCCGATATGTTTTCTACCACAGACAAGCCAGCCTCCAAGTCCGGTTTAGCGCTACTTTTGCCGGAATTGCGCCGCCGCGATGCGTTGATTGGCTGCCCGGTGGCGATCGAACTTTCCTCGCAAACCATCTGCGGAGAAGCCGCCGGCATTGACGGAAGCGGTCGCTTGTTAGTATGCTTGGCGGGCGATCGAATACAAGCCTTTACCTCCGGGCGAGTTCGATTAATTTAAGAGTCATTAGTCAGTAGTCAGTAGTCAGTAGTCATTAGTCAGTAGTCAGTAGTCAGTAGTCAGTAGTCATTAGTCATATCCTGTCGATTACCCGAAATCAGGTAGGGGCGGGTTCACCAACAATACCTGCCAATAATTGACCATCTCAAAAACCCGCCCCGGCCGGGATATTATGGTTAATCGATCGGACATGATATCAGTAGTCAGGAGTCATGAGTCAACAGTCATGAGTCAACAGTCATGAGTCATTAGTCATTAGTCATTAGTCATTAGGGAAAATTCCCAATTAACAATGTCCGATGCCCGACGCCCGATGCCCGATGCCCGATGCCCAATTCCCCATTCCCTATTTCTAATTTATCACCTCAAATACTACCAATCTGCTCAGCCACAGCGGTTGATTGGCCTCCACACCTTCGGGACGACCCTTAGTAGAAGCAACTTCTATTCTGTTGCCATTTATCCCTTGTCTAACCAAAATATTTTTCACATTTGTCGCCCTTTGCAGTGCCAACTTTTGATTTTCTACCGGAGTGCTTTTAAAATCGCTGTAGCCCACTATCCTTAAATTCTTCGTGGGATTTGTCTCCATATATTCCTTGACTTTGCTAAGCTTTTCTGCTACATCTTTCGCCTGCAAACTTGCTGAACCTGCACCGAAATACACGCGAACTGGCATTATTATCTTTGGTGGCGGTGGAGTTCCTATTATCACTGTATTTGTTACCGACTTCACCCCCGGAATTTTCTCAAAAGCTTGAGTTATTTTCTGAGCATCTGGCACTTGGCTAACACTGCCTGCAACGGCGACTTTTCCCTCTGCATAGCGAGCTGAGATATTAATGCTTTCCACTTTATTCAAAAGAGCTGCAGTCCGCTTGACATCGGCTTCTACTAAAACCGGATCGGGAGGTACTTCAACGGCTATAATTTTATTTTCAATTCTTAATTTTGGAGCTGCTTGCTGAGCTATTTTTTCCGCTTTCGAGCGCAGCTTTTGATTCGGCACTCGTCCCGAAATCTCCAATAATTTATCTTTAACATCTGCCGCGATACGATAAACCGATAACTCTGGAGCAGATTGTAATGCTAAATTCGTATCTGCTTCTAAGCTCGCTTCAACTCCGCTGCGGTATTGATGAATTCCCCAAGGTATGCCAATTAAACCTAACGCTGCCAAACCGATAATTGGTAAAATGGGAAGTTTAGAAGATTTAACTTTTACCTCTGTATCGATTAATTTTTGCAATTTCGAGTTTACTTCGGGTGGTACAGTTGCTGGATCGCCGTTAAATGACTGAATTTTATCTCCGTATTCTTGAACAATATTGTTGAATATCGATCGCATTTTATACTTAAACCACTGGCGGGTTTCTCCTTGCATCACTACTGCTAGATAACACGAACCAGCTACTTCCAATACTATCTTAGATGTGCCGTATTCTATGGCATCAATTTCTGCCACATTTCCCGACTGAGATATACAATCGTTGACAAAAGCCCGAATAGCAGTCAGCATCCCAGCCACCATGTCTGATTCTAGCTGTTCGCGTTCAGAATGCTGCACTGCTGAAATTACTAATCCCGATTGTGTTTGAATTAAAAAAACAGCTTTAACACTCAGTGGTGTTGTTTCTTTCATCAGCAATTCTGCTTCAGAAATGCCCTGTAATTTGGCTTTGATTTTGCGACTAATTCCCTCTGGACTTAAAGCGGATTCGAGTTTTTCATTAATCTCCCCCATCATCTCGGCGATGTATTTTAAAATCGTGCTGCCGATGATCGGATAAAGTGCATCCGACATTGCTTCTCGCTTGAGATGAATTTGCTGTTTGATAGCGGCAGCCATTTCCGGCGCGATCGCCATTGCAATTTCATCGGGCGATTCACTCATTCTGTGGCTGATTCCCACAGTCAGAGCCGGCGATATGGCTACTCCCATCGACTGCCTGTTTTGTCGGGTTTTAGTATTAATTATTTCATCAATTATCGGACTTATGGTTTCGACAAATGATTTTCTCGACTCATTAATTGTTTGGAGCATCATTTCGGGAAACATGATTTTAATTCGGGCGAGTAATTCTTCCCGATCGCCTCCCCATTCCGCATCAGTAATTTTGCGATCGAGTTCCCCTACTTTATCGTTGAGTCTGTAATTATAACTTACAACTTCATCTAACAATGGTAAAATAGATTCGATGACCGACTTTTGTAGTTGGGCGTGATGGCTAATCATCAGCTCGTCAATCAAAGGTTTCAGTAAATCTGTAAACAAGTCTGTGGATTCATAAATCCGGTGTTCGATCGCCACAATCTGTTGTTCGATCTTCCCGAGTCTTTGATCGATCCTTTTATTCTGAATGATGGCATCGACAGCGGGGGCGATCGCAGATTCTATTTCTAGCTTTGCTTCGCCGATGCTTCGAGACAGCATTTCTACAATCACTGGCATTATTCTTGCCATCAACCCTTCTATCTCGCCTAAAACTTGCTGCTGAACTTCGCCAATCTTAGTTTCATTATTTAATATTTGTGCTGCAATACCGCTGTTTTGAATAGCGGTGTTGACACCAGGTGCGATCGCCTCTCTCACCTCTAACTTTGTCTCCTCGATTTTCCGGTTCAGCGACTCAATCATTAACGGCATTAACCTTGCCATTATATCTTCCGGCTGAGTTTTTTGCTGTCGCTGAAGATTATTTAGTCTACTTTCTACGTCGCTCAATTTTCCTTGAACTTCTCTTTGAAGAATTGCTGATTCTATCAAAGGTTGGATCGTCGCTGCTACTTGTAATTTTGATTCATCTATTTTCTGATTCAGCAAATCAGCTATTGCTGGCATTAGCATCGCCATTATCTCTTCTGGCTTCTGAATTGGCGACTGTTGCGTAGCCAGTCGGCCTTCGATGATGCTCAATACTTTTTCTTCTATTTCTACCCAAGCTATTCTTACCTGTACTGAGGGGGCAACTGCTTCTACAACCTCTAACTTTAATTCACTAATTTTGCGGTTCAGTAAATCGCTAACTATTGGTACTAGCTGCTTGATTAAATCTTCCGGTTGCTGCTGGTAACGCTGCTGAATATTCGCTACTCTATCTTCAATTCTTACTACCTGTTCTTCAAGTCCGTTTTGATTGTGAATTACTTGATTGACTCTCGGTGCGATCGCCGAAGCCACCTCTAACTTAGACTCCTCTACCTTACGGTTGAGCAGATCGCCCACCACCGGCATCAGCCGTTGCATTAACTGTTCTGCATTCGGCAGTGGCTGCTGGTTCAAATTAGCAATCTGATTTTCCCAGTCTGCTAATTTTGCCTCCAACTCGATCCGATTAATTTTATTATTGCTCGCGAGGTCGATCGCCTTTTGTAATTCCAACTTCAACCCATCTAATTCTTCCCTCACTAACTCAGGAATTAACGGTTTCAGCAAAATCATCAATTCTTCGGGTTCAGACATCAACTTCTCAAAATTTTCTAACCTTTGTTCCACGCTCAAAACATTACTATAAAATTCCGGTAAATCCCTTTCAAACAGTAGTTGTTGCAACTGCTTAAACTGCTCTACTGCTTGTTCTAATTCTTCTTCCGAGTGCCGATTTTTTCTGGCTACCTTCGCGGCTATAGATAAATCGGGTTCCTCATTATTGTTTTCTCGTCTTTGAGGTGGGATCTCTTCCTCGTTAGTTAATACTTCCGGTACAATACTCGGTGATTCGATCCGAAAAGACAATTGTTTGCGCCGATTTTCCTCATCCTCCAACCGCTGCACAGACTTTTCCGAAAGCGGTAACTTCAGCTCGCTTGGTTCTTTTTTTGATTTCTTTAATAACTGAAATTCAGTCAGTATGGTTAGCAATTCCTGAAGTTGCTCTCCAGCTTTAGAACTTGCCAGAGTTCCATCAGCAACCTCTTTTTCTGACTGATATATTTTGCCTGAATTATCATTAGATGCTGCCATACTGCCCTACCAAAAGTTGATTTTAATCGACCGAAGAAATTACAAGCTTGCTTGCCGCCTCACCCCAGCGAAAATCAATAGGAATGACACAATTTTTCCGAGCGTCTGGCGTACTAAACCTATCGCCCTATTTTAACTGCTGTTCTGCGACTAGCCAACTGGGCCGCCAACTGCAATGCTGCCTTCATGCTGGAGGCATCTGCAATCCCTTGACCTACAATATCAAAAGCTGTGCCGTGATCCGGAGATGTGCGGACAAAAGGCAAGCCAATTGTAGTGTTGACTGCTTTATCGAAAGCCATCAATTTTACTGGAATCAACCCCTGGTCGTGGTACATTGCCAAGTAACCGTCGTGAGCTTCTGTGGCTAAACCGTACCAAACTTTAGCCGGTTTTACCCACAGGGTATCTGGGGGGACTGGCCCGTCTAACTGCACTTGAGGAAAGCGATCGCGCTGCGTTTCCAGCCAAGGTATCATCCAGTCTTGCTCTTCATTTCCCAGTTTGCCATTTTCGCCGCTGTGAGGATTTAAGCCAGAAATCGCAATTTTCGGTCTTTCCAGCCCAAAATCTTCCCGTAAACACTCTACCAGCAATTCTAGTTTTTCGCTCAGTAATTCTGGAGTCAAAGCATCGGGGACTTGACGGAGGGAAATATGTGTGGTAGCGAGCAAAGTTACCAGCGTCCAGCCACTGTGGGGAGATGTGGCGGCAAACAGCATTCCGAACCGCTGCGATTTTGCCCTTTCTGCGAGGAGTTCTGTTTGTCCGGGATAATTGTAACCGGCGGCCTGCCAGCAAGTTTTGGAAATCGGGCCTGTGACGATCGCGGAGAATTCGCCGGCGATGGTACGGGCGATCGCACTTTCCATGTAAGCAAAGCTAGCCGCCCCGCTAGCTGCACTCCCGACACCGGGGACTATCTCGCCCCACTTGCTGTCTGGTTCAATATCAATAATATTTAATGTTTCGGGATTTGCCGCTTCTGCTGCTGGATTGCTCGATCGCAACATATCGTAAGTTTGCTGCAAAACTCTCCTAGAACCTATAACCGTTACCCTCAAACCAGCAGCGGGATCTGCCAATGCCTTGAGAATCACTTCCGGGCCAATTCCCGCCGGATCTCCCAGAGTTACAGCTAGTTTTGATTCCCGATCGAGACTCAAGGCAGTTTTCTCCAACAAAATACAGGAATTTCGGCACTGAAATTTTAGCATTCATGTACCGGGTTGACCCAAATTATATTATCTTTATTTAATGCGATCGCCCAATTGGACATATATAATCATGAATCCTGAAATTTTCAATGCAGCCTTTTTGTCCTTTTCCCTAATTTTCGTGGGTATAGGTGGAGGCTTCCTCCTGCTCAAATTGCAAGGCGGCGAAGAATAAGTTTTTTTCAACCAATCCTTCAGAAGCCTTCTACCTTCTGCCTTCTAGAGTCTACTTGCTGCCGAAAGCCAGCCTTCTGCCGAATATCTCAAGCCTAAAATGAGAAAAATTCAGGTTTTTGTTAAGTTTGTTATAAAAACTTAACAAAAACCTGATACCATCTTATAGAAAGTTTAAGATTCATAATTAATCCCTAGATGACTTTATTGATTTTAGGTGCCACCGGCACTCTCGGCCGCCAGATAGCCCGCCGCGCCCTAGACGAGGGCTACCAGGTGCGCTGTTTAGTCAGAAGTTACAGAAAAGCTGCATTTTTGAAAGAATGGGGCGCTGAACTCGTACCGGGGAACCTTTGCCAGCCAGACAGTCTGCCTCCGGCCCTAGAAGGCGTCAGTGCTATTATCGATGCAGCAACAGCCAGTGCAGCCGATTCTGTCAGCATCAAAAGAGTAGACTGGGACGGAAAAGTATCGCTGATCCAAGCAGCAGCAGCAGCCGGCATCAAGCGTTACATATTCTTTTCCTTTCTCGACGCCGAGAAATATCCTCAAGTCCCCTTGTTGGAAATCAAGCGCTGTACCGAATTGTTCTTAGCAGAATCCGGTTTAGACTACACAATATTGAGACCTTGCGGCTTTTTGCAAGGACTGCTGAGCCTGTATGCAATGCCGATTTTGGACAATCAGGCAGTCTGGCTGCCCAACAAGCCATCCGCCCTTGCCTACATGAACACTCAGGACGTTGCTAAATTTGCCGTCCGGGCCCTTTCCGTTCCCGAAACCGAGAAAAAAAGCTTTCCGGTGGTGGGAAATCGCGCTTGGGATGCTGACGAAATCGTGCGGTTGTGCGAACGGCTGTCAGGGAAGGAAGCAAAAATTACGCGCACCCCAGACGTATTGTTGCAGGCTACTCGTAAATTAGCTACCTTCTTTCAGTGGAGTTGGAACGTAGCTGACAGATTGGCTTTTTCAGAAGTTTTGGCCGCCGGAAAACCCTTGAAAGCTCCGATGGATGATGTTTACAGTGTCTTCGGAATCGATCCCAAAGAAACTACTACTTTGGAGTCTTATCTCGAAGAATACTTTAATCTGATTATGAAGAAGCTCAAGGAAATAGAGTACGAGCAGCTTAAGACGAAAAAACGGAGTAAACAAAAAATGCCCTTTACATTTTAAAGTGCCGAAAGCTGGGATTATATACAACGACGTTAAACCTGTGGCTTGTCGCATCGCCGCAGAGTTGGAAGACAAGCTGACTGCCCGCGGCTGGGAGGTTTGCTCGGTTTCTGGTTCGGGAGGAATTTTGGGCTATTCTAGCCCCTCTCGCCCGATGTGCCACACTCCGATCGACCAACTCGTTCCCCCCGGTTTTGACAGCGACATGGAGTTTGCAGTGGTGTTGGGCGGCGACGGTACGGTGCTGTCGGCATTTCGCCAAGTTGCTCCCATCGGAGTGCCGCTGCTGACTGTCAATACCGGTCATATGGGCTTTTTGACAGAAACTTACCTGAACTTGCTGCCGCAAGCTTTGGAAAAGGTAATCGCCGGAGAATACGAAATAGAAGAAAGATCTATGCTGGCGGTGCGGCTGTTTCGAGAAAACGACTGCCTCTGGGAAGCCCTTTGTCTCAATGAAATGGTGCTGCACCGGGAACCGCTGACTTGTATGTGTCATTTTGAAGTGGCGATCGGGCAGCACGCCTCTGTTGACATTGCCGCAGATGGGGTAATTATCTCGACTCCGACTGGATCGACGGCTTACGCGCTGTCTGCCGGCGGGCCTGTGATCATTCCCGGAGTGCCGGTGTTGCAGTTGCTGCCTATTTGCCCGCATTCAATGGCTTCGCGGGCTTTGGTGTTTTCCAACACTGAGCCGATCAAGATTTTGCCGGCGAGTCCAAACCGCCTGGTAATGGTGGTAGATGGTAACGGCGGATGTTATGTTCTGCCCGAAGATTGGGTGCAAGTCGAGCGATCTCCGTACCCAGCCCGCTTTATTCGGGTGCAATCTTTTGAGTTTTTCCACATTTTGCGGGAAAAATTGGGCTGGGGCTTGCCTCACATTGCTAAACCGAGTTCGGTTGAGTTGCCTTGATAGTTGTTGTTGACACTCCCCGACTATCAAGGTACGGGGATTGTTGGCTCAACCAGTTGGCTTGCTCGTAGATATCATATCAAGTCCTAGCTGTAGGAGACGGCAATTCCCGTTCCCGTTTTTCACCGATTGAAGGGATTTTGATTTTTTTATCAGTTGATAAATCGTAGAATAAAGCAGCAATTAGTGTTGGTAATGTAGGGCGACATTTATCCACCGGAAGCCTTAATTCTCGATCGAGATTCCGAACCATCTCCAAACTCAGGCAGCGTTTATGATAGATGTATTCTCGTACTTCTGGGAGTTTAAACCATGTCTCTCGCTGAGTTAATACCTTTGGTGAACAATCTGAGCCAGTCAGACAAATTATCACTCTTCAAACTCCTAGCAGTGCAAATCCCAGACGCTGAACTACAAGTCATCTTTTCTGCATCAGAGTATCCGGTTCGATCGCTCTACGATGCAACGGAAGCGGCAAACATTATGATGCAGATGATTCGAGACGATCGAGAGGCATCTACTCATGCCTAGTTCGATCGAGTTTCCCTTTTCTGACAATGAAGCATTACCCACGATTCCCATCACTCTGATTCATGCAGGCTTTTCTGTCTCGGCGAATGCACTGCTAGATACTGGGTCTGCGGTCAATCTATTACCTTATGACATTGGTCTGCAATTGGGTGCAATTTGGGAGGAACAAACTGTCCGCTTGCCATTGGCTGGAAATCTGGCAACGGTTGAGGCGCGGGGTGTATTTGTAGATGTTCAAATTGGGAATCTGGAACCCGTTCGCCTAGCATTTGCTTGGGCACAAGCCTCTCAGGTTCCATTAATTCTCGGGCAAACGAACTTCTTTCGAGAATTTGATGTTTGTTTTGTGCGATCGCGATGCACGATCGAAATTATTCGCTTCTAATAAGCATTGATGCAGAACTCGGAGTTTTATTTAGCTTAACTCTCGATCGAGCTTCCGAATCATCTCCAAAGTCAGGCAGCGTTTGCGAGATAAGTAACCACACAAAATTAATTACATAAAGACTCCTTGCTAGGCAAGGGTTTCAGTAGAAATATTGTGTAATTAATTCGGAACTACTACTTAACGGCAGTAAGTTGAGCCGCCGCAGTCAAACTTTGGCTTTTACAGATCAGTTTTTTAGTAGTCGGCTCCAACGCAGTGTTAGACAACCATTTAGGTCGAACAACCTATTATTTTTCTAAATTTTCCAATCGGCTCTTTTCTGTATGGGCTTTACGAGACAGAACTTGAAGATTTTCTAGCGTGGTGAGACCACCTTTTGACATTGGTGTGATGTGATCGATCTGAAAATTTATCCGAGTCTTACTCTTAAATCCACTGTTGGCACAAGTGATGAAATCCCACCCATCTGTAGCTCTTTCGTATACAGTATCTACAATTTTTCTATATTCTTCTGGGTCTTTTTCTCTAATCTGCTCAAGAGTTAGATTTGTAAGTGGAACTTCATCAGGTATCACTGCTGGGCTGGATAAATCGAGATTGCCGTATAGTCCTTTGATCTTATAGATTTCAATATCTAATTGCTTGCAGAAGTAGAGGAGATTGTAGTCAAAAATTACCTGCCAAAATGACTGTTCAGCACTCCAAAGTGAATTAATGTACTCAGTTTTAGCTCTCTCGCCAAGATCGTTATCGTAGATATGCCTTGCAACCTTATATATATCGCACTTGTTCTTTTCGGCAAATGGAATAAACTCTGGCTTTATTTGCTTTTGTGCGTAGTAGCGTAAGATGTTTTCTATGTCCCGATCTCTATAGCCTATTAAAAACTTATGGTTAAGAAAATAGTTGTCTATTGCAATTTGGAGCAAATATTCAAGCTCTTTATCAGTCAATATTTCTCTATCTTCAATATTGACTGTATTAAGTATGGCTTCTAAATCATTAACAAAATTATTGTAGATCTCATCTGTATCACTATATACCAGTACAGTGTAGTTCTTTGGTGTAGGCTCATCAGATTCAGAAGGCTCAAGAATTGAAAAACGATAAATTCCAACGGGGACTCGCTTCAAAAAATCTAATTTCTCTAATCCCGTTGTATCTATGGAGTCATCCATAATCCGCGCAAATTCTTCCATCTTATCGATAGAGATAAGTCGAACAATCTTCTTAACTGTCTGGATATCTCTATCAACAAATTCTGCATCATCTTCAAGATGTAATTTTTCAGGATTTACCCAACTAATTCTATCTTCCCAATTATCAATAAAGCTAACTACATAGGCTTTTTCTGTCCCCCCTGCTTTTTGACCACGCAAAGCTCTACCTATCATCTGAGTCATTAAGATTGTGGAAGTGGTCGGGCGGGTAAGGAAAACAGTTTGAACATTTGGGAGATCAGTTCCTTCTGTTAACATCTCAACGTTCATAAGTACCTCAAGTTCTCCATTCCTAAATCGCTCGATTTTCTTAGAGTTGTCGCCAGATGAAATTGTAGCTCCTGTCGCAATGTCAACTATTTTAGAAACCACAAAATCACAGCTAACTCCTCTTGATTTTAATAAACCATTTAATGCAATAGCGTGGTCTACATCAATTGCAAACAACAATACTGGCTTGTATTTATCTCGATTGTTAACATAGTGATCTACGATTTGGTTATTGCGAATACTAGACTGTGCGATCTTTTTAGCAATATTTTGAGGTAATTTGTCAAAATCTTCTATTGCTTTAATGTCTTTATCGGTTAGCTCGTTGTAAAAATCTAATTGGGTAGTCAAGTCCTCAAAAACTGGTTCCGCAAGTATTCCTTTCGTAATTAAGTTTCTTAGATGCTCAGAGAAAATAATATCGTCAGGAAAAACTTTTTTAAGCAGTCCTGCTTCGGTTTCTTCGGATCTGAATGGAGTTGCAGTTAAACCGAGCATTCTAAATGCATCTTGCTTCTGACGTTTTTCAAAATTCTCTTTAATGGCATTGATTAATTTTCGATAGGTCTTTGCAGTTGCATGATGAGCTTCATCGACCACTAAAAGTATTGAATCACAATTCTCTACCCAATTATTTAGAAGGTGAGTTAATCCACTATTTAGGCTATCTTTACTGGCAATAATGATGTCATCTGTTGGTTTTATATTCACGGGAATATCATGCTTAGGATGCCCTGATATTACTCGAAAGTTAAACTTATCAGAATCTTTTAAGACCGAACTATAGGCAGTGAACTTTATAGTTTCTATGGCTTGGTTTAGTAGCTCGTGACGGTGAGCTATCCATAAAACTTTCTTGCGTTTGTCAATAAAGTTACGTAGTAACCAGTGCACAGCAGTTAAAGTTTTCCCCCCGCCTGTAGGTAGAACTAGTAAACCTTCAAATGCAGATTGATTTTTATGATTCAGAGCTTTTATTGCTTCGTTCTGGTGAGCATAAAGTTCTTTGGGGCTTTCACCTTTTTTTACTTGAATTTGACCTGAGTATTCAACTTGAACTGTTTGCATGTTAGCTGTAAACCTAAATGAAGATATAAACCAGTTGGTTCTAGCAGATCAGCTTTTGGCTTCGCCCCACTAGTATTTTAGTCGATTGTCCGTTAAAGTAGTCAATCCAGACGCTGGAATCAACAATAATCATGGGCTTACTATTGTTCCGTATCCGTTCTCATGCGATTGAGGTCGCCGTCCCAGGCGAGTTTACCCCGTAGCGCCCGGAGGTTCTCTTGGTTTTTCATTTGGATCAGCAGGCTCAGGGCCAATTCTATGACTTCTTGTTGTGCAGTCAGTCCGGTGACTTGGAGCGCATTGGTGATGAGAGAGCTATCGATTTCGATCGTGCTTTTCATAGGTGCTTTTGGGGTGAGTTTTATCGATCGTGCTTTCATCCGATTATAATCGTTCTGCTAAATCAATGATTTTGGACTTGAGTTGGCTCAATGGCATTTGAAAATCTCCTCCCACAGGGATTTCTGTTGTCGATAGACGACCGAAATAGCATCCATCAGAAAAGCCGCGATCGCCCCTAGACACAGGGCGATACCAACGTTTTCATACCAGAGAACGACGGGTTCAAATCACCTATTTCGAGGGACTGAGTTCCACAGCATCGGTCTTTGCAGTAAACTCAACCTTTAGCGTAGAAGCTGCCTGCATCGCATGGGGACTGACTAACGAGATTTGTGGAGTCGGCTGCTGACAAGCCACCATTGTTTTCACATGCTCCATTTCGTCATCCCGAATGGCAACAAACACATCATAGAGATTGTCGATCGTTGGACGACGGAATACATTAGCACTGCTTGTTTGAAACTCGTCAAACATATACAAATCGCCATCTCGATAGTATTGGATAGCGACATCTGGTGCGGGCTGTTGCTTGAGAGCTTCAGCTTCGGCATTGAGGAACTTGTCGTAGCTGGCATAGGCGTGTCCCTCGACAAGTTCCATGAAGTTGTAGGCAGATTTGGACGACACCATGTAGACAAAAATGATAATCCAGTAGTAAATGAGTGCAGTGGCTCGTGCTAGAAGGCGATCGACCCAAAAGCTCGATCCTCCCAGTGATTCCATAATCAACAGATGATGTAGTTCATTCCACGACTCCGAAAAGTGGATTTTTAACCAATCAGCCTTCCGCCACCAGCCCAAGGTTTCATAGAGGTGAAGTACCGATAGATAAGAGAAATAAGGAACACGAGCCACGGTTTCTAGCACATAAAACCGAGGATAAGGGCGATTGGCATAGACGACATTGATCACAAAAACGAGAA
Organism: Microcoleus sp. S13_C3; assembly: GCF_036700905.1. Classification (NCBI taxonomy): domain Bacteria; kingdom Bacillati; phylum Cyanobacteriota; class Cyanophyceae; order Oscillatoriales; family Microcoleaceae; genus Microcoleus; species Microcoleus sp. S13_C3. The sequence goes on from NZ_JAUBPT010000003.1 coordinate 66,323, forward strand.
TACCAACTAAGAGGCGAATCATTGACTGAATCCTCAATAAATACGAAAGATAATTTGAACAATTGAGCAACTAATGACTGACGACCGGAGTCTCAGCCACAATGGTTTCGAGGGGTTGGGCTTGAGTAGGCTGTTGGAAAATAGCCACGATCGCCTTAATTACGCAAACGACGAGGATCAATGCGCCAACAGAGAAGACGATATCCCCAGGGATGCGTAGCCAGACTGTCCACTGCATCCATGCCGAACCAATGACTTCAGCACTGCGAGCGTACCAAGTGCCATGATTAACAGATTGCACCAATTGATAAAAACCATTAGGAATCAGTCCGAAAACCATCATCATGCCTAGACCACCATTGATCCACCAGAAGGATAAATTGAAGTTTTTCTCATCCCATGCGCGATCGGGAGTGATTTCACGCAAGGCAAAGAGCATCAGGGCGATCGCAAGGGAGCCGTAGACACCAAAAAGTGCAGAATGGGCATGGATTGGCGTGGTATTTAGTCCTTGGGAATAGTAGAGGAAAATCGGTGGATTGATTAAGAAACCAAAGACACCTGCGCCAATTAAGTTCCAAAAAGCAGTGGCAATAAAGAATTTTAGTGGTACTCGATAAAATCCTTGCGCTTCTTGGGATAGCTTCATCGACTTCACCACTTCAAAGCCAATTAAGGTCAAGGGAACGACTTCTAAGGCTGAAGCAACGGAACCCATCGACGTAATGAATACAGGTGTTCCTGCAAAGTAGAGGTGGTGTAACGTGCCGATTACGCCACTACCGAGATAGAGAATTGTCGTCATGTAGGTGGCTCTCAGGGCTGATGAGCGCTTTAGAAAGCCCAACTCGCTACATAGATAGGCGATCGCTACCGTCGCAAACACCTCAAAGAAGCCTTCTACCCATAAATGCACAACCCACCAACGCCAATATTCAGCAATGCTCAAATGGGTGTGATTGTTGTACATCAACCCTGACGCATAGAACAGGGGAATTGTAATCGCACTGTAGAGAAAGAAATGATTCAGTCCCGTTTTATCACCTTCCGCCTTGAGCGCAGGCTTGAGGGCGCGGTACATCAGCCAGAGCCAAAACACCATGCCACCAATCAGCAATAATTGCCAGAGGCGACCAAGTTCTACATATTCATAGCCCTGATGTCCAAACCAGAAACTATTGTCACCGCCGATAATGCCTTGGACACTAGCCCAAGATCCGATTAAGGAACCAACAACAACGACAGTCAAAGCCACTAACAAACCGCCATTGCCCCAAGCTTGCAACTTCGGCTCATGTTTACCAAACCTTGGCGCGAAATATAGCCCTGCTGCGAGCCAACAGGTGGCAATCCAAAATACTGCTAGCTGTAAATGCCAAGTCCGTGAGGCGGCATAGGGTAAATATTGCTGAAGTGGCACACCATAGAAGCCGTCGCCTTCTACCGCGTAATGGGCTGTGACCATTCCCATCAACATTTGCACCAAAAACAAAGTCATAGCAACCCCAAAGAAGAGGGTGGTGACTTTTTGGCTAGGTGTGGCAAGGCGAATCAGGGGGCGATGGGCGACAGCGATTACTTCTTCGCTATCTTCTTGGGTGATGTAAACAAACAGAAATATACCGATCGCAGCAATGAGAACAATCACCGACACAATTGACCAGATCAAGAATTGAGCCGGAGCCTGATTGCCAATCAAGTCATCGTGGGGAAAGTTGGCGGTATAGGAAAATGGTGCATTCGGGCGATCGGCGGCGGCGGCCCAAGCTGTCCAAGTAAAGAAAGCAGTGACATTACGGATTTGCGTATCGTCAGTAAACCAACCGCTAGGAATGGAATGAATCTTAGAACCTTGGGATAGTAACGTTTGATAACTATCAAAAACCTTGCTTAGTCCCTTAGTTTGAGCCGCAGTGAGGGTTAAGGCTCCAGTCTCGGATTCATAGCGATTAGTTTTAAATTCTTGCTGTACCTGCGCTTGGAGGGTAGCGCGATCGACTTCTGATAGTGCCTGTAAATCTGCTTCACTAAAATCAGGATTGCCATTATGCAAAATTCCTGCCGTTGCTAAGCCCCAACGGTGTAAAACATCGGCAGTCCAGTCGGGTGCTAAATAACTGCCATGCCCCCAAATACTACCAATATGTTGCCCCCCACGACCTAGATAGGTTACTTGCCCAGATTGAATATTCTCCTGAGTTAGAATGATTTCCTGTTGTGGAGAAACCACTGTCGCGGGAATCGGTGGTGCATTTTTATAAATCGCCGATCCTGCAAAGATCAGCACTGAAAAAGTGACGATGCAAATTAGCACAAGCCAAGCGGGTAGGCTAATTTGACGGGGACGAGCGCGGGCTGTCACCACTTTGTCAAAGGTTGGGTTTGCCATAAAGCCATAAATTCGGTTTTAAAGTACCTATCGACATAGCATAGGAGAATAGAACCTAATAATGCTTTGACTTAAGTCAAAAACAACCTTAAAAAATGCTCGAGTACGTTTATATTGTCTAGCTCGGCGCTTTGTTCCAACCATCCTCACTACCCTAAACGATGTTAAATAGAGTCGATTTGAGCAACTGGTTACAAAACATTCTGATTTTTCAAGGATTATCGGCAGAGCAACTGATTCCTTTAGCTCAGATCGCTCAACTGCAAACCTTTGGAAAAGATGAGACAATTTTCCATCAGGGCAGTGATGCAACTGGGTTTTTCATTGTCCAAGCTGGTCGTGTTAAGGTATTTAAGACTGCATCCAATGGGAAAGAACACATTTTACATTTATTAAAAAGAGGCGATTACTTTGCCGAAGTTGCCACCTTTGATGGCAAAGCTTTTCCAGCTTCGGCGATCGCATTGGAATCCACAGAATTAATCTTCTTCCCTCGGTTAGCTTTTCTGGATTTACTTCATCAATATCCTGCGCTCGCCATCAATATGCTGACAAGTTTGGCAACCCGTTTGCGTAAATTGGCACAGATGGTGGAAGATCTGTCGTTTAAAGAAGTGCCACAAAGATTAGCGGCTTATTTATTAGATTTGAGCGGTCGCGCTAATGGCGATAAAATTATTAATCTAGATGTTACTAAAACTCAACTAGCTGCTATTTTAGGGACGATTTCTGCTACCCTTTCTAGGGCATTTTCGCATCTCCACGATAAAGGATTAATTACGATCAATGGTTCTCAGATTGAGTTATTGGATCGCGATCGGCTACAAGCGTTGAGTCAGAATGTAGAGTTGGGCGATCGCTTTTAGATCATGAATTTTGGAGTTTAGCTCACGGAAAAGTGATTCCACATGGGATTTATGATTTTCAACAAAACATAGGATGTATAACATTATGAAACAGTAAATATGCCAATGAATTGGCGTGTGAGGCTTTAAAAGATTGGTGGAATAATCATGGAAAAACTACCTACCCTAACGCTAATTCGATTCGGTGTATTATGATAAAGCAAGCAGCGATAAATTCTCGTCTTCATAAAATAATTCGCTCGTATTAAAATCCCGACGTAGCAAATTTTCAACTTGCAATGTCGAACAGTTTCCAAGGCAAAGCCAAATAACTTTCGGTGGGTTCCCAAATACTAAGCTCAGGTCGTGCATATCCGCGTCTTTCGAGACAATCATCAAATTATTGTATGAATGCATAATCCCCAACTATTGGGTCGATCGTTGCTTTCATTCCCACATCAAAGGACGTGAAGCGAATTTGGGAAAATATCGCTCAAACGATTCGGCAACTTGGGCGACAAGTTTTCATCAAAAAGTAATTTCATGCCGATAAGGTCGCGGTCATAAACCGACGCTCGCGGTCAGCAGCATAAGCAATGCAGGCTTTTAAATCTTCTCGCGTCAAATCGGGAAAATCGTCGATAATTTCTGCTTCGGTCATCTCAGAAGCCAGGTACTCAAGCACTTCATAAACCGTAATTCGCAACCCGCGTACACAAGGCTTACCACCGCGTTTATTTGCTTCGATCGTGATGTGGTTTCGGTAGTTCATAAGAAACACTCGGTAATACCATTTTTCTGTGAAGCTACATAGAATGTATCCTTACCCCATGCGTCTTTGCGAATGTCGTCTAGGGTGATAAGTAATTGGACAGAATTAATTACACACTGATTTTTTGCTGATTCTTTACTAGACAAGGCTTGTAGCCCAAATTTTTGTGTAATTAATTGTGTCCTACTACTTATTTTTTCCTTCCCAGATTCCGGCTAGCTCAAAAAAGGATTGTTCTCGATCGCAGTCATCATCCGTTCTCATGCGATCGAGGTCGCCGTCCCAGGCGAGTTTACCCCGTAGCGCACGTAGGTTCTCTTGGTTTTTCATTTGGATCAGCAGGCTCAGGGCCAATTCGATGACTTCTTGTTGTGCAGTCAGTCCGGTGACTTGGAGCGCATTGGTGATGAGGGAGCTATCGATTTCGATCGTGCTTTTCATAGGTGCTTTTGGGGTGAGTTTTATCGATCGCGCTTTCATCCGATTATAAGCGATCGCCCATCGGCAGCGATCGACATCTAGCGTATCTATTTATTCTACCAATTTTCTGTAGGTCAATCTCTCGATCGAGATTCCGAATCATCTCCAAGGTCAGGCAGTGTTTACGAGATAACGGCAAAACGCTGCGGCGGCAAGTAACACCGAAACGAAGCGAAAAGACTCTATTCCGCTCCACTGTGTTGTTAGCTGGCTGGCTACTACGCGATGCTTCTAATTTCTGCCGAATTGCTGCCTGAATCTTTGCGTCAAAATCGGGATCCATCGGGCTTCCAATGATTGATTTCGGACGCTGACTGAACCTGTCTAAATATGCCTGACAAGCAGCTCGATCGGGCGCGATTTTCCAGAAAGTACCGTCTCAATTCGGCATCGCTCATAGCCTCAAAATTCACTTGGCTCATCAGAATACCTCCCCATTCGGTACTATTTCAAAAATCTATTTTTAAACGCCTTCAATGTATCCTTACTCTTAGCCGAATCGTATATACCAAAAACTACACGATCGAAACATCCATGAAATCGCGGACTCTCAAGCCACTGACCAAAAGCATCTGCTACCATACTGGCATCGTTGCAAAACACACCACAGCCCCATGCACCGAGTAACAACGATCGATGTCCATTATCTTGCGCCACCGCAAGTACATATCCAGCACGTCGCCGTAATGCTTTTTCAATATCGGGAATTGCATTGGGATCGCGACGCAATACTTGACCTGCATTTGGTGCGGGCGCAGTAATAACAGATGCTAAAAAATAATCATCGAGCAATTCACGACTGCGGATTCTAAACCAAGGAACTTTTGGAGAATAAATCAGATAATCGGTGTAAAGAAGAGAATCTTGCGATCGGTTTGCTTGATAATACTCGGGCTGTGTCAATTGACAGGGATATAACCCGGAACAGCGAGCCAAATCTTCTTCTTGTGCTTTTGCACCATTAATAAATCCGCCGCCAGGATTTCGAGCGGAGGCATAGTTTAGGAGCGCGAGATCGTGGCAACCTTCACCTTTTACCAAACGGTAGGCGGCTGCTTGAGAGGTCTCATCGGTAACTTCCACCAAAAGGCTCTGTTTCGCATCACATTGCGTATTTTGCAATAAATTTTCAACTTCTTCTGGTCGATACAATTTAGTATTTTTCTCTGCCAGCTTCTGCTCTGTAGCGAAATTAATAACACGATCGTGCCTTGAAATGAACTCGCCTTTTTCTAGAATCTGCAATGTTTCCTTGGCTATACCTTTTAACGACATACGCTCCTCCTTGGTGGTGCATAAAACTTCTTCGAGACTCAGAATGGACAACCCGAACAGACATTCATCGAAACTTCTTCACGCACGAATAACTGTAACGGTTCGCCCCATTGGTGTCAGATGAATTTCAGTATTCAGTCGTTCTTCTAATTCCAGCGCATTCTCGCGTCGATCGAATATCACCAACCACCCTTCATCTTGTCCCAATCGAGCCAAATATCCATCTAACTGTTCCAACCCTTTACTCAACGGATCGACTTTCCGAGTTCGCCAAACCTTCAGTTCAATTCCCAATGTTACCTCACCATAACGCAAACATAAATCCATTCTGTCGCGTCCGATCGCATATTCCCGCTCCAATGTTCCCCCACCATTAATCACCCGATGCAGAAACGCCATCAACACTAAATGAGGGGCTATTTCGGGATAAGATGCACTTTTGAGTAACGGTTCGCCATGCTGTAGCCAAAAGGCGAGAAACGCTTGCAGGAGTGCTTCTGGAATCAGTTCGCCGCGATCGTTCAACCAACTCGGACGGATAATCGGTAAACTATCTTGCGGCCCTTGCGCCAAAACTCGCGGCAACACTTCTCGATAAATCGGATTGGCGATAACTAAACCCCCGGCTGGATCGCGTTTGAGCAAGCCCAAATCTACGAGGTATTGGCGATCGTCATTAGAAGATTCTGGCAATTCTCGTCCGGCTAACATTGGCTCGATAATGGCTTTGACTCGGTTTTCTCGCAGTCGTTCTGCCAAACTATCTAAATGCGTATCTTGTCGTTTTATGAGAATTTCTTTGGCTTCTAAAATATGGTCTGGTGTAATAGCGATCGATTCATCGGTAACTAATTCTTCTACAATTTCCTTAGCTAAAGCATTCACTAACCAAGGTTGTCCCTGAGTCAGTTCAAAAGCTAAAGCGACGGCTTCAGGTGTAAAAACTTGTCCGGTATCTTGGGTATGTTGCGCGTAGAGTTCCGCGACTTCTGAGGCATTAAAATCTCTGAGAGTAATCGATCGCACTTTAATATTAAACGGACTGGATGTATTGAGTCGATCGCTTCCCCCCGCAGCCACTTTGTAATCGCGAACATCCCGCAAACCAATTAAGCCAATAGACTGAGGAAACGCTGTCGGGCGATTGGGATAACCATCGCGCAGTTGTCGCAAAATAGAAATCAACGCTTGGTCTTGCAATGCGTCAATTTCATCGATGAAAACCACCAAAGGACGAGGAGAAGATTGTGTCCACAGGCTGAGTACATCGCCGATTTGCTGTCCCGGTTCCGACGAGGGCCAAGCAGGCGGCTGCAATTCTGGGGGAAGTCGAATCGAAATCGCCCGTCGCCAAGCACCGAGAATGGCATCCTCTGCACCCGCGATGTCTTGACTGAAGGGTGCGCCGACTTCTACTGACAGCATCACGGCGGTGTATTGTCCGCTTTCGGTGAGTTGTTGGGCTAATGCCAGCATAGCGGTGGTTTTCCCCACTTGCCGGGGTGCATGGATGACGAAATAGTTGCGTTGAGCTATTAACCGTTCTAAGCTTGGTAAGCGTACCGTGGGCGACAGTGCGTAATGAATGTCTTCTTGGCATGGGCCAGCAGTATTGAACCAACGTGGCATAGGTCAACTGGGGCGAATGGAGCTGCTCTCAGTTTACCTAAAAATAGGGTCTAAAGCCTCGTCCTTCGCTTGACGGATTTTTTTGAGCTTAAGGCTTCTAATGAGCTCCCTTAGAGCATCTGATTTCGATCTACCGCGTGATTCGCAGTAAGATTATAGCTTCTCAAACTCTTCATCAGTCAGCCTAAGAAATACGCTCTTTCTCATGGCAAAGTATAGCTAGATGATCTACAATAATAGCATGAAAACATTGAAGTTTAAGCTATATCAAAGCAAGCGGAATAGACACCTAAAGCGAAGTATCAATGCTGCCGGGGTGATCTACAACCATTGCATTGCACTCCATAAACGGTACTACCGAATGTGGGGAAAGCATTTGAATTGTGCAAAACTTCAATCGCATATTGCCAAACAGAGAAAGCGTAAAGCGTTCTGGCAAACGGTCGGCTCTCAAGCTGTGCAGGATATCTGCCAACGAATCTCGATTGCCTACCAACTGTTTTTTAAGCATCACAAGAAAGGAGTTAGACCGCCCGGATTCAAGAAAGTTCGCAGATACAAATCGTTCACTCTCAAGCAAGCTGGCTACAAATTCTTAGGCGGCAATCGAATTAAGATTGGGAATCGCGTTTATCAGTATTGGAATTCCAGAGAGATAGAGGGGACGGTCAAGACGTTAACCATTAAACGCACGACATTAGGAGAGCTATTTATGGTTGTGGTCGTTGACAGCGTTGAAGAACCTGAAACCAAAGTCGAGACGAGTAGAATCGCTGGCGCAAGATTTCGGCTTAAAAACGTTTCTCACCTGCTCAGATGGAACGAAAATCGAATCACCGCAATTTCTGAAACAGTCCCTTAACGCTATTAAGAAAGCAAATCGTCAGCATTCCAAAAAACGGAAAGGCTCAGCGAACCGGGAAAGAGCAAGACTCAATTTAGTTCGCAAGTACGAGGATGTAGTGAATCGTCGCTCTGATTGGTTCTGGAAATTGGCTCACGAACTAACTGATAAGTTCGATATGCTGTGCTTTGAGACGTTGAATCTAAAAGGAATGCAACGACTTTGGGGACGTAAAATCTCAGACCTTGCATTCGGCGAATTTCTCCAAATTCTCGAATGGGTTGCCAAGAAAAAAAATAAGCAGGTGATCTTCGTCGATCAGTGGTATCCATCCTCTAAGACTTGCAATCATTGTGGACACGTCCTAAAAAAGTTGGATTTGAATACGAGAGAATGGCGATGTCCGTCCTGTCAGAACGTGAACGACAGAGACGAGAATGCAGCTAAGAACATTTGTGCGGTTGGGGCATCAACCGTTAAGTTAGGCGATGTTAGACAGGCTATGCCTGCAATCGCTGTCTGAGCTTAGAATCCCCCGTGATAAGAGCCGGGGGAGTATGTCAACTTCAATTAACTTGTGAATCTGTTCTCGCGCCGCACTGCCGATCGACTGTAAGCGGAAACAATATAACTCAAATGAGTGACACTCCAATGTGTGAACTCACAAAAGCGTCACTATAAAAAGCGACTGTGAAGCCACCGAAGACAGCAGTTATACCTGAAATATCAAATGAAAACACTCGAATGCACAGAGGATTCCCATCATGTTTACAGAAGAAAAAACTCTCAATCATCAAGCTATCGCTGTCGTCGCCGATACTACTTCTCAATCAACTCTTGCAGTTGCTCAAGCCTCTGAACTGATGAAACCCACTTTAAAGCGGGGTTCTACAGGTCAAGCCGTCAAGGAACTGCAACAGCTTTTATATCATTGGGGATATTATTACGGTTTTTCGATCGATGGTATTTTCGACACCTATGTTGAAGACGCCGTTAAAGGCTATCAACACCGCGTCTTTTTAGTTGAAGATGGGATTGTCGGTCCTCTAACCTGGCAAGCACTATACTCTGGTGCACCTGTGAATATGCCGACTCTGATGAATGGTAGTTCAGGTAATGCTGTCAAAATTGTTCAGAATGTCTTGAAATTGAATGGATACTATTTCGGTTTTGTTGACGGATACTTCGGGGTTATGACCAAAGTAGCTGCGATCCAGTTCCAAACGATTAAGGGTTTACCAGCCGATGGAATTGTCGGGCCGAGAACTTGGCACGCTTTGAGCAAGTTACGGCACTAAACAACGGTATATAGCAATCCTTGCAGGAGTCGTAAATTTTTGACCCCACCCCAACCCTCCCCTTATCAAGGGGAGGGAGTAAGAAATTCACAAATGATGCGAGGATGGCTATATCTCACTTGTATAGGACTTACGTGCCGACTCTAATTGTAGGGTGCGAAACGCGCACCTTACAACTACAGGTAGTGTAGTTTCTCAGTTAGTGCGTAAGTCCTGTTAGTTAAGCTTTAATCATTTATGAGGTTAATCAAATGACACATTCTCCTATCCTTGAAGCTACAACAGCAAATTCTGCAGAACACGGACAAGAGCTGGCTGAATTTTTGCAGGAAGATAATGGACACTACTCGGCAATGCGAGCGATGAGTTTTATTGCACTGATTGCAGCGATAGCGTTTGGCGCAATCACAATAACTAGCAAGAATGCTGATGGCAAATACATTACAACTTCTTTTTTAGTTGCTGCTTTTGCACCAAAAGCTGTTCAAAAATTTGCAGAACGTCCTTAAAGAGTTGATAGTTGACAGTTGACAGTTGCGGGCTGAGTTTTTAGGGGAATAATTTAAACTGAGATGTTGCACCATTCTCAATTACTTGTTTAGGAACAGGCAAGATGCCTGTTCCACAAAGAGTGAATTTTCTTGTGGAACAGGCATCTTGCCTGTTAAGCGAGAATGGTGCAAGATGTGAGTTTAAACTGAACTTCTGCCTACGAAGGGAAGTTCAGTTGTCAAATCTCTCAACGATCGCCTTTATTGACTCCATCAGTTCGCTTTATTCTTCCACCCGATAGCCCAATTCCGCCAAACGAGTACGCGACTGCCGCCATTTCGGCTGTACCTTGACAAATAACTCCAAATATACTTTGCCTTCAATTAACTTTTGAATCTGTTCCCTGGCCGCACTGCCGATCGACTTGAGCATACTGCCGCTTTTACCGATTAAAATACCTTTTTGGGAATCTCGTTCGACGTGAATTGTCGCCAGAATGCGCGTAATTTTTGCTTCTTCTTGAACGATGTCGATCGCAATTGCTACAGAATGCGGCACTTCTTCCCGCGTCAGCAGCAAAATCTGTTCCCGAATCAATTCGCCCATAATAAAGCGTTCCGGCTGGTCAGTCACCAAATCGGGCGGATAATAATAAGGCCCAACCTCCAAATGTTCGATTAACAATTGTTGCAGCGACTCGACGCCCTCGCCCGTGAGAGCGGAAAATTTCACTACAGGCCACTCAGGATTGACAATTTGCTCGTAAGTTCGATCGATCAACACGGAATCCTCCGGTTGTTCGTCCAACTTATTCATCCCCAAAATCACCGGAATACCGATATTGCTGAGAATTTCGACAATATATCGATCGCCCCCTCCCGATTCCACGGAACCATCCACCACAAACAGCACCACATCCACTGACTGAATCGCTGTGCGGGCATTCTGCACCAAAACCTTGCCCAATTGGTGATGCGGCTTGTGAATTCCGGGAGTATCTACAAAAATAATTTGTGCTTCCGGTGTCGTTAGGATGCCCCGCAGCCTGTTACGCGTCGTCTGAGACACCGGCGAAGTAATAGCAATTTTCTGCCCCACCAACTGATTCATCAGCGTTGATTTTCCGACATTCGGGCGTCCGATAATACCCACAAAGCCCGATTTGTAACCCGCCGGAGCCGCGGGAACACCCATAATGTCCGATACGTCGATAAATTTACTATCTTCCACTACAATCACCTATTTTCAAGCCCCTTCTCTGTCTATTGTCGCCTGAAAATACTCAAACGCCCATCGATGCACTGTAGCATCTTTCTCGCCCCGGTATAGCCCGCAACACTCAAAGCTCGATCGAGCCGCTTTCCCAGTGTTAAAACAGGATACGCGATCGGCAAAACTTGATATCTGAGACAAAATTTGATAAAGTTCCAGTGACATCGATCGAAAATGAATCATTCTGGTAAAACCGACTCCCAATGCTGTAACAACTTCAGATGTGTAAATATCTAACTCAACTGAAACTCTTCTACAGTTTGTCAGGCAAACCAGTTTTAACATTTTTGAAGATGTTTGGTAATAACTTAGGTAAGTTGAACTCAAACTCAAAAGCTCAATATCATCAGGCGCTTTCTCAATAAAAGCTAGTGTCTTTTGATCCTACCTAAATTAGTGCTAATCGTCATAAAGTTGAGGAGATGAATCGAATGAAATCGAAATTATTTTGGAGTTGCTGCACCGTTTTGGTAGCAAGCTTGCCTGTTTCCGCGTTGGCTCAAACCAGCCCTCCCACCAGCCCTCAAGCAGGTATTGACTACAAGGGTGGCTCGAAGAATTACCAGTTGGTACCGGGTAAAATCCAGGACAGAACCTTGCCCAAAGCCTTTGACTTTCCAATTATTACCAATGTTGGTACTGACACTAGCATCACCTCGGATTTCCTGATTACCGATCAGTTTCGCGCCCCAGCGGGTCGTACAGAATACACCGGAGCTCTCACCTCCTGGGCAACATCAATCAGAGAATGTCTCGCCAAACAACCACTCTTGATTCGAGCCAGCACTAAGAACCCGATTCAGATTAATGGTAAAGTAGGCACGATTGTCAGAAACGCAAATAACCGTGCAGTTTGCAAATAAGCCAGCAATATCACAGGGGCTAAATTGACCGTAATTGCTGTAAGGGCGGGTTCACCAATATCTCCCATGCAAGCATTGATACAGTAAACCCGTCACCGCAGCGATATTGGGGTCAATCGAGGCCAGTGGAGATAACTTCCGCTATCTAAAGATAAAAACTAGAGAGTGTTTTTGAACAAAAAGAGCAATAGAAAACCTATTGCTCTTTTTGTTGGCGAAATTTCTATTAATATCTATTAGGACTTATATCATGTCCGGTCAATTAACCATGATTCCTGTAGGGGCGGGTTCGCCAAGATATTGAATAGAAACCGGAAAATCTGTAAACCCTTCCTAAGCCTTTAATCGCGGTCAATCTATGGGACATGATATTATATGATATCGGCTGAAACGACATCATAATAAGAGGTTTGTAGTGAGGAATGCAAGTCCTTATCAAAGTTTAAGGACTTGCATTCCTCACTGCAAACGAGATAATTACGCAGAAACCAGCTTGTTTCCAAAAAATCCCGTGGAACCGGAGGGATATGGATTTTAACACCTGGTTTATGAAAGTTTGTCTGCGTAATTCACGATTTAGGAGCGCAAAATTCATGTGTACTCAGTAAAATTTCGCCATAATCAGGAATCCAAGCTAGCCACTGTTCTTCCGAAGATTCACACAACAGCCACGCTTCGTCAAAGCTGAATGCGGTTGGCGGATTGAACAATTTAACCCACATAGAAGGAGTCAATTTTGGTGCAGGTACGGCGCAGCCAAATCTTTCCCAGTCGCTGACACTGGTGAAGCTTCCTGATGTTGGTTGGGATTGCCAAGTACGAATATCTGTTTGCAGTTGCATAATTACTCCTGTCTAGCTAAGAGTCTGCACCAGGGCGCGGTTGAAACAACCCAGAGCGAAGGCGCAGATAAATTTTGATTATGTAGTCTATGTTACCGAATTATCTAGGCGAATGTGTAAGGTTGTAGCAAAAATTTACAATCGAGAGGAAAAAACGGGCTCAAAGCTGAAAAGGTCGGCTATTGTTGCGCTCGCTAACGATCGCCTACCATAGCAAACAACACCTGATATCGTTTCCGGCTGCATCGTCAGGTGATAAATTAGAGGGCAATTCATGAAGGATTGTTACAAGCCGCCACCTATCTCGGCGCAATTTTCAGTTGTTCGATTCACAGTCAACAGTCAACAGTCAACAGTCAACATCATTCCGGTGTTACCGGAATTGATATGATTTATTTCAAAAATTCCGACATGAACCAAACTGCCAAATCCCAGTGGAAAACTCTAGATCGCTTTGTAGAAATCAACTCTCATTGGGTAAAACTAATCGCCGAACATCTCGAAACAACCGAAGGAAAAACAGTAGAATATTGGCGAGTAGAAAGAGCAGATTCAGTTGTAATCTTGACAATTAAAGCTGGAAAATTGCTATTTCCCACGCCGATGTATCGCCCCGGCGTGGCATCCGCAACCCTCGATTTTCCCGGCGGTCGCGTACCAGCAGAAGCCACGCCAGCAGCGGCAGTTCCAGCTATACTCAAGAAAGAATTAGGCGTGACAGAAACTGCGATCGCCCGCATCGAACCGCTCAACACCATTGGCTGGGCAATAAACAGTTCCTTCTCCAATCAAAAACTCTACGGTTTTGTTGCAGAATTGCACCCGACAGCAACAGTAAATCCCGAACTGATCGGTGCTGCATATCCTGTCACCTCAGACGGAATTCGCGACTTGCTCAAAAAATTAACTTGCCTCCAATGTCGAGCATTACTGCTAGAATGGCAAAATCAAGTCGATTTTAGATTTTAGATTTTAGAATTGGGAGTTGTCCCCCGATACTCGCTGATTTGAATTTTAGGACTTACGCTCATAAACCCGGTTTCTCTGACAAATCTTGGGTTATACCAATTTTTTATGAGGCCCCGTAGAATCTGATCCCCCCTAGCCAAGAGGGCGGGCACGGGGAGTAGGGGTCGCACCGCCCCTACTAAGGGGAGTAGGGGGTGGGACAAGATTCTTCTCAAAGTCAACCCCTACTCCCCAACAATCAGGGGGAGTAGGGGGTATGCGAGGGGGATCGAGATATGTGCAACTTCACCTTAAATTGGTATTAAGCAGCAAAATATCTAAGGATCGTGGATTAAATAACTTCCGTAGGTTGGGCCCGTGGCACGAACCCTCCGTTTCACTCCGCCCAAGCCCACGCTTGATTGTTGGGTTTCGTGCCTCAACCCAACCTACAAAAAATGCAAGTTATTTAATTCTAGTTCCTAATATAAAAACCTGGTTTCTAGCCCCTTCTCTGTAAGTTCTAAAATTTCTGAAAACCCAAATCACCGGAACTAATCATGCCTCTCAATAATGAAGTTGCTGTCGAATGCCTTGACGTGACATATCGCCTCAACCGCAGGCATTTAGTAGACAAACTCAATTTCAAAGTGCTGCAAGGAGAAGTTTTAGTATTGCTGGGACGCAGCGGGAGTGGCAAAACTACTACCATGAAATTGATTAACAATTTACTAACGCCAAGCAGCGGCGAAGTTCTTGTCATGGGAAAACCGACAACTCAGTGGAACCCAATTCAACTGCGCCGAAAAATTGGTTATGTGATTCAAGAAATTGGTTTGTTTCCCCATTTTACCGTCGAGCAAAATGTCGGTGTAGTGCCAAAATTAGAAGGTTGGGAGGGCGATCGTATTCAATCTCGCGTCCGCCAACTGTTAGAATTAGTCAACCTCGATCCCCAGCACTTCGCCAAACGCTATCCCCATCAGTTATCCGGCGGACAGCGGCAGCGGGTAGGCGTCGCTAGAGCACTGGCGGCTGACCCTCCGATATTGTTAATGGATGAACCGTTTGGTGCTTTAGACCCGATTACTCGTCTGGAATTACAGCGGGAATTCGGTCAATTGCAGCAGCAACTCGGCAAAACTGTGATTTTTGTGACTCACGGCATTCAAGAAGCTTTTTTGTTAGCTTCTAGAATTGGTTTGATGCAAGACGGACGGTTGGTTGAATTGGCAACACCTGATGATTTTCTCAAATCTCAGCATCCAGAAGCTGGGGCTTTTCTTGAATGTTTGCAATTACCCGGAACGGGGTAATAATATGATGTGCGATCGCATCATTCGTTTATGGGTATGGGCGGGGCGGGTTTTTGAAGCTGATGGTTGGGAATTAAAGATATTGGTGAACCCGCCCCTACGAGATTTTTAATTATACCACAATTGCCAATTACCAAATGATAGAATTTTTAAATCGGTATGGTGCGGAGATAGTTCAGCGCGCGACCGAACACTTATATTTAGTAACTGTTGCAATTTTTATCGCTATTATTGTGGGGATGCCCCTGGGAATTTTAGCCACGAGAAAGCCAAAATTGAAAAAGCCAATTTTGGGATTTGCTAATATTATGCAAACAATTCCCAGTTTAGCTTTGTTTGGCTTGCTAATCCCGGTGCCGGTAGTGGGTGGAATAGGCGATCGCACGGCAATTATCGCCCTCACTCTGTATTCTTTATTGCCAATTATCCGCAATACTTATACTGGTATTGTCGGCGTCGATCCAGCGATTACGGAAGCGGGAAGAGGCATGGGAATGACTGATATGCAACTGTTATGGCAAGTGGAAATTCCCCTGGCGCTGGGCGTGATTCTGGCGGGGGTGCGAGTTGCTGCGGTAATTGCGATCGGACTCGCTACAATCGCCGCTGCAATTGGCGCGGGTGGCTTGGGGGTGTTTATTTTTCGGGGCATTGCTACCGTCAACAATCAGTTACTTTTGGCTGGGGCAATTCCGGCCGCTTTAATGGCCTTAGTTGCGGATTTTGGGCTAGGTTTGGTAGAAGGGCGCCTATCGAAAAGTACCTTAAGAACTATTAAGGAATGAGAATTAAATAACTTCCACAAGTTTGTGGGATGGGCGTCCCGCCCGTCCAAAAAGGACGGGCGGGGCGCCCATCCCACAATAACAATTAAAATTGTAAGTTATTTAATTAGCGATCCTAATGAGGACTAAAATCCTGGCTACCTTTCGTCAGCGTTGTCACTCTCTGCGAACCAGAAGCATTCGCAGGATTTGCTATCAGATTGCGGATTTCATTTGAGCGTTCAATGTACTCTCGATCGCTCAAAACAGCTTGGCTTCCCTCCAGCGAAATAGCATCAGCCAAATCGATCCAAGAACGACAACCGCCGTATTCAGGAATGTAGGGAATTTCGCGGATTTCTGCAAGGCGATAAGCCCGCAGCAATAAAATATAAATTGGCTGATTTTGTTTCCATTTCAGGCGATCGCTGACAAATTTTTCATTCCAAATATGGTAAGGAAATAGCGCAGTAATTGCTGGTTCCCAAGCTACCAAAAAAACATCAGTAATTTCCGCCCAACTGCCAATTCTAATAACTTCAGGATGCCAACCAGATTCAACACTATTGACTTGATGTGCAAACTCCGCCTTTAATAAATCCGGCTGTTGGTGTTCAAAAGTTGGATACAGCAAAACCTGTTTGTCAGTGACATTAAACTGTCCTGCTTGCTCGCGAATTCCCCCCTTCCGCAACAGCACAATGGTTTGACCTTGTTCCAAAGCATTAACTGCTACATTCCATTCTTTCAGCGCCCTAGTAGTTGATTTCATGGGAATTTAGTTGGGTTTTAACAATAGTAACAAAAATCGGTACTTTCAAGCAAGTACAGCCACTTTTTCCTGTTAAAATTGGCGTAGTCCTGACTATGCAGGACTACCCTTTATTGCTAAATTCTCACTGCAAAAGATGCTGCTAATTCGCGTTCTGGTTCCATGCCAACTGTAGGCGGCATGGAACGATTTGCTACTTGCTCGATCAGTTGTAAATGTTGCGGCAGCATTTTAGCTAAACTGTAGCGTTCTAGGGCGGTTTGACGGGCTTTGATGCGAATGTCGGCCATGCGGGTAGGATGGTCTAAAACTTCATCAATGCGATCGGCTACTTGTTTGGGTGAGAAGTAATCGACTAGCAAACCGTTTTCTCCGTCGCGGATAACTTCTCTAACTGGCCCTGTGTCGGAACCGATTACTAAACATCCGGTTGATAGAGATTCAATCATAGACCAAGATAGCACAAAAGGTCGGGTCAAATAAACGTGTACGTCGGATGCTTGAATTACTTTTAAATACAGTCCGTAAGGTAGGGGCCCGACAAAGTGAACTCGCGACAAATCTAGGGGTACTTTTTTGAGCATATAGTCTTTGTAAGACTCGCCGTTGGGTAAAGAACGCCCATAACAAACTCTTTCTGAACCAACGATTACGACGTGACAGTTGGGGCGGCGTTCTTGTACATAGGCGATCGACTCAATGAATTCGGGAAAACCTCGGTAAGGTTCCATTCCCCGCGATACGTAAGTGACAATTTCATCAACGCCAGACAAGTCTAAGTTAGGCAAAATTAGTTTAGCACCGGGGTCGGGTTTGAAGTAATCGGTATCTACGCCGTCGTGGAGTGTGGATAATTTTTGTTGTAATTCGGGCGGAAATTGCGATCGCTGCCAATAAGTTGGTGATAAACCCCAATCGCAAGAGTATAAATCGATCAAAATCGGCGCATTTTTGATTCTAATTCTGGCCATATCGTCAACTGTTAAAGGTTCCGCTGGGTCGAAATCTGCGTCGGAACCAATAGCATGATAAAACCACTCGAAATAGCACAAAAGCGGTGTATTTGGAAAAGCTTCTTTGACAAACAATGTCGGCCCCCAACCGGAATGTCCGCAGATAATATCGGGTACGAAACCGTCTGCTTTGAGTTGTTCTGCCATTCTAAATACGGCTTGTCCGTAGATGACGGCACTTTCTAAAGGGCGGACGTATTGGTGAGTCTGGGCGTGGGGTTCCCGGCTGGGGGTAAATGCTGCTTTGCGAACGCCGGGAATGTTCCACTCTGGGCGCTCGTTTTTAGTGCCGAAAACAATTTGATTTTTGGGATCTGCGCCTAAAGCCGTGATAATGTGGCGGTATTGGGCGGGGAAGTTGGGATGGAGAAATAATGCTTTCATTGTCTGTTGACTGTTGTCTGTTGACTGTTGTCTGTTGACTGTTGACTGTTGTCTGTTGACTGTTGTCTGTTGACTGTTGACTGTTGACTGTTGTCTGTTGACTGTTGACTGTTGTCTGTTGTCTGTTGACTGTTGTTAGTTGGAATAAAATATTTTGAGGTGGCTAAAAAGCTTTGGTTTTATTCATTGGGGGTTGGGGCTTTGCATATCCAGACACAATCTCGCGGTACTGAAGATGTATTTTTCAGGATAATTTCATAGTTTAAATGATGGAGAAATTTTTCCATAATTGTATCAGTCATAACTGAAAATGCAGTGCCGTCTCTGCGTCCCAGCAGGTTTTTGTCCCACTCGCTGGCGAATTTTTGCCACCCTAATTCGCTGAGAATATTCCCGTGGTGAAAGACGCAAATTCGATCGCCCCGCAGCAGTTTGGGAATTCGAGTCAGGTAGTTGAATATATCTACTGGCTCTACGTGTACCATTGTATCGTAACAAAAGCAGACATCGGCTGAACCTGGAGCGATGCCGTCTAATGTTAAACCGTCGAGTTTGACGTAAGAAACGCGATCGTCTCCCAAGCGCGATCGCGCCGCTTTCAGCATTTGACTGGAAATGTCGGCACAAATTAGTCGATCGCAATATTTCAGCAACAGCGAACCTGTTTTTCCGCCACCGATACCAATTTCTAAAACCCTATGTTCTTTTTTGATGTACGGTGCAATAAATTGCTGTTCTATCAGCGCTTCGTATTCTGCTAGAGAGTTAGCGGCACCGGCAGCTTTACCTATCCATTCGTCGCCAATATGGGCAAGTTCGGCATTAGTTTTTTGCCACTGTTGGGCGTAACTGTCCCAAGCTTCTTCGTAATCTATTTTAGGCGGTATTATTTCCATTTTTTTTTAGGTCTCAGAATACACAAACAAAAGTCGCTTGATAGTCCTCCCGGCTGATCCATTAAGATTTGTTCAATCTCCAGCAATAACTTGACGATCGTTTCACTCTTTGGTTCTCCGTCTGAAAGTCGAGCGTGATCTAAAAAAGGGTAAAGTTCGTGAAGCAACCCCCCCCCGGCTAGATTCAATACTTCCACATCAAAGTAGAATTCTAAAAACGGAAGTATCAGCTTTGACCGGACTGCTTCTGAAGGGTCTCTCGCCAATACTTTCTCAATACTTGGACTAGAAAATTTTTCAGTTGTTCCCGACCTTAGCGTGTCGGGAAAACATTTGTAAATGCGATTAATCACATCCACTTGAGCTTGATTATATATATTGTAGCAATCTCCTATGTATTCATTGACAATAAAATATCCATCGGGTTTTAAACATTTCTGAACAATTGATAAACATCGTTCTAGTTCTTTGACGTGATGCAGCGAACCAGAGCAAAAAACTACATCGTATTTTTTATTATCATCAATCGCAAACAAATTAAAGTCATCTTGATAAAAATTAATCTCTACTCCCGCTGCTGCGGCATCTTGTCTAGCAATTTCTAAAGAATTTTCGGAAAAGTCAAAGGCATCAATTTGAGTTGCTAATCCTAATTTAGCCAGGAGAATCTCGTGATTTCCCACACCGCAACCAATCGACAAAAGACGATCGAACCGTCGATTTTTGAAATATTTTTTGACTAACCAGGTTAGCCAGTAACCTTGAGTATTACCACCTGACAGCCGATGGTTTATAGCTTTTTCGATAATCGGATTAGACAACCAGTAACCCTGCTTCCCAATTGCGGCTGTTGGGTTAGTCTCCCAGTAATTTTTAGCTGTTAATTCATTGGATGTGTTCTCTTCCGTGATGCTGGAAATTTGACGCCATACTTTTTTACCATTGAATCTTGAACGATTACTTTTTAGTAGTAAAATAACCTTCTCTAAAAATTTGACCATAAGCTTGAGTCATTTCTGCAAAACTATTCAAAGACTCTAACACATATTTAGCATTTTCTGCTAACCGCTGGCGCAAAGATTTATCTTCCAATAAACTATGCAGTGAGGCCGCTAGTTCTTCTGGGCGATCGGGCGTGTAAAACAAACCATTAATTCCAGGTCGCACTTGTTCTTTAATCCCAAAAACTGGCGTTGTAATAATTGGCAAATCGCAGGCCATCGCCTCCAAAATCACTCTTGGAAAACTTTCGACGCGAGAAGTGCAAACAAAAATATCAGCGGCTTTGTAATATTTTCCCGTCTCCCCAGTTTCCGGGACTACTGTTACCCTTTGCCGCAACTCTGCTGGCAATTCCCCCACTAACTCGGCTAATTTATTGCTGTAAATACTAGGGCGATCGCCCACAATAAAACACCTAATTTTATTGTGCCATTTGTCAGGCAAAAGAGAAAGTGCCTTAACTAAATCCTGCTGTCCTTTGCGTTCGCATACCGTTCCCAGCAGCAAAATCACCACATCTTCGGCTGCAACACCTAAAGTTTTTCTAGCCAATTCAGAGTTCTCCGAATTTTCCAGTTTGCTCAAATCTAAGCCGTTGTGAATCACGGTAAAATTGTGGTGGCTGTTGAGAGGCAAATACCTGTCCCGCGTTGCATCTGCCACAAAAATCACTTTGTAAGGAAAGCGAAAACACTCTAAAGCTCTCGCCGCAATCTCCGAACCAAACCTGTTAAAATAAGTTTGCCAAGGTTCGCTTTCGT
This sequence comes from Microcoleus sp. S13_C3, assembly GCF_036700905.1. Lineage (NCBI taxonomy): Bacteria > Bacillati > Cyanobacteriota > Cyanophyceae > Oscillatoriales > Microcoleaceae > Microcoleus > Microcoleus sp. S13_C3. The sequence goes on from NZ_JAUBPT010000003.1 coordinate 87,180, forward strand.
GCACGTTCCACACCACAGGAATTCCGATTTGCCGCGCGGCATCCACTACAAAAAAGTTTTCTAAAGTATTGGCATAAATTGCATCTACTTTTAAACTTGCAATTTCTTGGCTAAAACTGCGGATGGCTTCATCATAAGCATCGCGCTGGTAGATGTGTTCGAGAGGATTGTCGCGCACAATTACTTCAATTCCCTGCTGTTCGTAAGCTTGACGCAGGGGCCCGTCTGTTACGCAAAGTACGATCGGCTTAATCACACCCTCAGCCGCCAATTTCACGGCAATTTCGTACTGATGCAGCGGCGCCCCAGTAAAATCCAGCGAATTGCTGCACATCAAAACTCTGATAGGATGAATCAAATTCTCTGCGTCTGCTACCAACAAACCAGAAGCATTAAATTTTACTTCTTCCTTATCTATTACATCCGTTACATCCGTTACATCCGTTACATCCGTTGCCGAACCTTCTTCCTTCATAAAAACCCGTCGAGGTTGAATATGAAAATACTCATCTTCTAAAGACAAGTGAGGACTGTAAAAACTGTCATTTTTGCCCGCATACTTGCGCCTAAAAGCCGCCACTTCTTGAGGATTGTCCGTAAAACCCCTCGAAGTTCCCTCTTTGTGCAACAACTCTGCATCAGGACAATATACGCACCGATAACCGCGTTCTAACAGTCGGTATCCGTAATCTGCATCATTGTAAGCAACAGCAAAATTCTCCTCATCAAAACCGCCCAATTCTAAGAACAATTGACGCGGAGTAATGGTGCAAGCGGCTGTTACCGCAGAGTAATTTCGCGTCACCATCGCCTGAGAAAGATAGCCTCGATTTTCGCTGTTCATCAGCTTAAAAGCGTGACCCGCCAAACCGTGATGCAGCCCGTGAATTACGCCCGCGTGCTGAATTCTGCCGTCTGGATATAAAAGCCGCGCGCCGACTGCACCCACTGCGGGAATTTGAGCATATCCCACCATTTGACTCAGCCAGCGAGGGTTAATTACTTCAGTATCGTTGTTCAAAAACAACACATATTCGCTATCAACTTGTTCGACAGCGCGGTTGTTAATTCCTGCAAAACTAAACTTGCCCCCAGGATTTTTTATATGCAAAACTTGGCAATTTAATTGCTTTAAATATTCCAGAGTTTTAGGGTCGTCGCTTTCGTTGTCGATGACTGCAACTTGATAATTTTTGTATGTTGTAGTTTCTAGAGAATCCAGACAGGCTTTCAGCAATTTTAGCTGATTTTTAGTAGGAATAATTACCGTTACTGATGGGCCGTTATCCGGGAAATCCTGGGCAAATATGCCCAAATTTTCTTTAATCGCCCATGCGTGCTGAGCGACATTGCCGTTAATTTTTCGGCGGTTTAGTGCGTCTTGAATGGCTTTTTGACCTGCGGCAAAACTGGCGGGTTTTGCTGCCCCAGATATGGCTGTAGAACCAGGTGCGGTTCGCCAGTGATACAGCACTAGCGGCAGGTGCGCGACGTGGCGAGAAATTTCGGTGGCTCTCAAGGCAAAATCGTAATCTTGGGAGCCTTCCAAACCTATCCGTAAACCGCCTATTTGTTCAAAAATGTGTCTTCTGACAGCGCACAAATGACCGAGATACATATATGAAAGCAGCAGTTCCGGCGACCATTCTGGTTTGAATTGCGGGGCGAATCGCCGACCTTTAGTGTCGATTTTGTCGTCGTCTGAATAGAGAAAATCGGTGGCTGGATGTGAGGCAAAATATAGGGCGACTTCGCCTAATGCGTCGGGAGTTAGTTCGTCGTCGTTGTCTAAAAACAGGATGATGTCGCCTGTTGCGAGGGCGGCGGCGCTGTTGGTTGCTGCGCTGATGTTGCCGTTTTCGGTACGAAATGTGATGCGGATACGATCGTCCTTTTGAACCCAGCTTTTCAAATTTTCAGCAACAGTGAAATCGGTGCTGCAATCATCGGCAATGCAGAGTTCCCAGTTTGGATAAACTTGATTGATTACGCTGTCGATCGCACTTTGGAGAAAATCTATCTGCGGATTGTAAACTGGCATTACTACCGAAATTTTTGGCAGGGGTTCCCGGCAGGATTTTAACCGAGAAATCAAATAATCGCGCGCGCGATCGTTCCACTGATTCACCTCCAGCCAAGCGTCATACCTATCAATGGGTTGAGCCACCACAAAACCCGCAGGTGGCAGTAAATCTCCCGGCGCACTAAACTGTTTTTGCTGCCGATAAATCTTCCCCAACTGGCGCAGCACTTTCACAATTTCCCAGGGCAGAGGCCAAATTCTACCAAGACGCTGTTTTCTTTCCTTCGCCCGCTGCTGAATTGCCGCTGTAAACCTTGATAACTCCTCAAACTTATCAGCACTTCGCTGCCAGATATGGTAGCGCCGCACTGTCAATATTTTAGGTGCTTGAAAAGACAAAATTTCCCCGGTTTCTAACTCAGCTTGCAGAGAAACGTGCCATTCCCCTGGCGGCAAATCCACAAGGGCCTCAAAACCGCTTTCCGAACTGTTAACCCAGTCGGGAAAAACTTCGCCGACATCTTTTCGCCGTAAACCGTAGGCGCATTCTACAGAAGTATCGCCGCACAACAAGCTTAATTTAGCAATTTTGCGATCGTGGTGGCAGCACCAACCTGCAAACAAAATTTGACCCTGACGCTGTTCCCACACCACCGGTACATCTAACGATGCTTGAATCGTTGAAACTAACAACGGATAAGCTGCCAACAAATGCCATTTACCTCGATCGTCTTGCGCTTCCAGTAGCACTTCGTGCCGTCCGGCAGGCGCTTCCAATTGAATTGTAAAACCTGATTTATGCGCCGCCGGAATATTAGAGTGTGCTAGCGCTATATCACTTCTATCTATGCCGTAAACGCCTGGGAAACTCTGGTCTTTAATTCGGGCGCGGACTGCTGTAGTCTCTCTTTTTTGGTTGAAAACCCAGCCCACAATTAGCAGGTTGGAATCACAAACTTGCCAAGTAGTGGGTCGATCTAACGAAAAAATAAATTTAGGGAACAAGTCGCGGATTTTACGCTGAACTTCCCCCAACTTTTCTCTCACTTGCCACCATATTGAAGACTTGATTATAGCAAGTTCTGCCCGAAAGTTTTCATTTTCCTGGCGGGAGTGTTCTAATTTTTCCTGAGTATCCTTTAATCTTTCCTGATTTTGACTTTGTGCGGTTTCTAACTGAAGTAACTCAGCTAACTTTTGCTGCAATATAAATTCAGTCTCTTCAAATTGTACCTGAGTTTGCCCTAATTCGGCTTCTAATTCTAATACTTTCGCTAAAGCTGTTTGAAATTGCGATTCTTTGCCGGCAAGCTGTACCTGAGTTTCTCCTAATTCTGTTTCTAACCCGAGGAGTTTCGCTAACGCTTCTTGAAATTGCGATTCTTTGCCTGCAAGCTGTACCTGAGTTTCCCCTAATTCTGCTTCTAATTTTAAGACTTTTGTTAAAGCTTCTTGAAAGTGCGATTCTTTGCCTGCAAGCTGTACCTGAGTTTCTCCTAATTCTGTTTCTAATCCGAGGAGTTTCGCTAACGCTTCTTGAAATTGCGATTCTTTGCCTGCAAGCTGTACCTGAGTTTCCCCTAATTCTGTCTCTAATCCCAACACTTTCGCCTGGGCCTGATGAAATTGTTCTTGCCATTGTTTGAGTTCGGAAGAGCTAGTTTTTTGCTGTTTTTCCAGCAAGCGGATTTTTAGCCAATCTTCAAATGGCCAGACTGGAGAGGCTGGGAAATGAATAACTTTATCGATCGCACCTTTCGATTCGCTGCTGAGATTGCCAGCTTGGGTTTCCAAAAGTTCATAGAGTTCTAATGCTTCGGGAAAATATTTTTCTATTAAACTAGGTCTGTGACTTTTGACAATATCGTTGACTAATAAAGATTCTTCAAAATTGTCGCCCGGTATCGCACCTAAGTTAACATTAAATTTTTCGTTGACTCGATCGAGGAAAAGTTCAGGAGTGTTGCCGATGGGGTAAACGTTGGCTAGGAGACAGCGATGGGGGAAACGTTCGTAAAGTTCTAAAACTTTTTGATTGTAGTGAATCCACATTTTTACTGCCTTTTCGGGATTTTGCAGCAAGCTGACATCGGTTCCCCGGCGGTAAAGGGAATCGACTACTTCCCAGGGCGATCGATAAACACAGATAAAATTAGCTTCGGGGAGCAAAGTCAGCCAGAAATCCCAAAAAAGGGCTGTTCGCGGGTCTTTCCAACCCCAATGTTTGTGAGGAAGTTGATTTTGGTCGATCGCCCTTTTGGCGATTTCGACGTATTCTGCTGCTACCGGAATCGTTTTTTCAAACGTACATCCGAGTTCATCAATACCCTGCGATCGCAAGACACTTTTGTGAAACTCCACAAAATCAACATTCTCGAAATGACCTTTCACATTTCCGTCAGCCGGGCCCACTAACTTTTTGCCAATATCAACCCCGACTTTCTGAAACAAAGAAGCTGTTAAAGACGTACCGGAACGGTGCATTCCGGTAACAATAAAAACCGACGGTTTGCTGTCATTTGTACTCACAATTTCTCTCCCTCGCCCTAATTCCCACACCCAATTTACTCGCTACTCTCCCGCTAAGCCCAGGGATCGCCTGACTTGAAACCACGCGCTTCTCAGCTTCCAAAACTTGCTGGTTTCCATTGCCAAAATCCGACACTTCGCTTGCTCTAGTTCTTGCTTGAGATTAATTAGCTGATTTTCTTTTTTCTCCAACTGTGTTTGCACAGATACTAACTGATTTTGAGTTTGCTCCAATTGCGTTTGAGCAGAAACTAATTTAGTTTGAGTGTCTTGCAACTCCGTTTGAGTAATCATTAACTTACTTTGACTTTGCTCCCCTTCTATCCTAGCCGACTCTAACTGAGTCTCAAGTAATTTGAGTTTAGTCTGAGTAGAACACAATAAAGACTGGGATTGTCTTTGGTTAATCAGCGAGTTAACAGTGCAAGTTTCCAGAATCCATTCACCACCGTAGTTATTGATTGCTTTGACGATTAACACATCCTGTGGCGTCACAGTATTTTTGGGTACATAACAGTTCCAACCCGATTGCAAAATCGCATCTTTTTGAAAATATGCAGCCACATCCGGGCGATCGTAAAAAGGCTCGCACCTCTGCACAACCTCACCGTTTACCAGCACTTGCACCTCCTCAATTCGCCCGTCGAGATTCACATCAGCGGCCCATCCTTCCAAATATAAACTACCTTTACTCGTAAAAGCAGCCACATCAATATATCCTCCCGGCTGGTGATTAAATTCCAACTCCGAAAAATCTCTCACTAGCTGATTTGTGACAACATACAAATCCTGAAACCTGCAGATGCCTTTTTTGAGGCGGTGAACAAAAGCTTTGCCTCCGCTAACTTCCTCAACAATTTCTCTCACAAACTTTTCTGTTACATAAGTTGTGCCGTATTCCTCCTTATCTAAAGACTGACTTTCGCTTTGGGGACTAAACAAAATACCGTTGGCAGGCATTTCTATGTGAGACGGCAGCAAACACTGATCGTGAACGCTGAACATCAAAATGCCGTTAGGAGTCAACAAATCATACAAATTTTGGAGCCAACTGGTAAAAGTCCTTTCCGGCATATGGCTGAAAAAAGAATTAGCCAGAATGCAGTCAAACTTGCGGTCAATTAAATAATTTTCTGGTTTTCCCGTCGAGACAATACCGCTGACGCCCAAGTATTCAGTTTGAAACTTGACCGCGTTAGAATAAATATCAGAAACCCAAATTTTTTCCGGCGGCATTTCCTGAATCAAATACCGCGTAAATCGACCGTAACCGCAGGCAAAATCTAGAAAAGACGGTACATTTTCAAAACTGCCAAAATGCCATTCCACAACTTGTTTAACCGTAGCCAGGACGCTGCGCCCGAGCGCATAATAGCGCACCAAAGCCTGATCGCGATCGTCTTTGACGTTGTTCAAGCTGAACAAATACATTTCATCGTCTTCGCAAATATTCAATTTAAAATTTTCGGGAAACTTAGCTTGATCTTGAATAAATGCTTTGATTACGGGATTTTCGACTAAATCTAAATTGCTATCGCTCATTGTTTTTACAGAATTTTAGATAACCTCTGTTGACTGCTCTTGCACTAGAGAATCAGCATTAACAACAGTTAAACACGGTTCGATCAGCAAGTCAACGATACCGTTACCGCAGGACTCAGTACAAGACTGAACCCTAAACATCGCCACATCAACGCAGCGATCCAGATAAGTTAAATCTCCATCTACCGTTCCCACAACCCCAGCATTCAGAAAATAAACACCGGGATTCAGCAAACATTTAAACTGAAACTTCACTACAATTGTCGTTCCAGCTTCCACATACCTAACTGACTGAGTAGAAGCCTTCAAAGAAGCACCCGCCAACTCAAAACCGCTAATCGTTTTAATCAACATTCCAAACCTAACTTTGGAAGTTGACCGCGAGAAAGTGACCGAGTAAGTGTAAATATAATCTTGACGGCCGATCAAGTGATTTACCACATTTCCCTTCAGCGTCTCGATGTGGGGGTTGATAATTTCCGCTCCGCGAGACGGATACCTTACCGTATTCGACGGTATCATCCCCGGATCGTAAAATTCATCGTAATATTCCTTGGGTTTGGAGAGATGTTGCTCCGGTTTAACTTCCCTCTTTGTGCTTTCTAAATTAGCATCCTGAAGGTGGTCTTGACTTTCCTGTTTTGTCAGTTGGTTCAGAGCTCGAATATCTGACTTCAACCCCAAAACCTGATCCGGATCGGCATAAATCAGCTTTTGATACTTAGAAATTACCACCTTCGGCGTGTGAGCGAGCAGCAATTCCCCGCTATCCATTAAAATGGCCGACGTACAAAGTTGCACCACAGAAGTAGCAGCGTGAGAAACAAATAAAATTGTTCCGCCACCTTCCTGAATGCTTTGCAAGCGGGCAAAACACTTGCGTTGAAAAGCTTCGTCGCCCACCGAAAGCGCTTCGTCTACCACCAAAATATCTGGCTCGACGCTAGTCGCAACCGCAAAAGCTAGCCTGACAAACATACCGCTAGAATAAGTTTTGACTGGCTGTTCGATGAAATCGCCAATATCAGCAAAAGCAGCGATATCGTCAAACTTTTCTTCAGTTTCTTTTTGATTGAATCCCAGTAACTGAGCGTTAAAAAACACATTTTGTCGCCCAGTAAATTCCGGGTTAAACCCGCTTCCGAGTTCCAACAAAGCGGAGACTCGCCCTTTAACATCCACGCTTCCTGCGGTAGGCGTCAGCGTCCCCACAATTATTTGCAGGAGAGTGCTTTTCCCCGAACCGTTGCGACCGACAATTCCCAGAGTTTGTCCTTGAGGAATTTCCAGATTGATGTCGTGCAGGGCCCAAAATTCGTCAGCCAGTTTTTTGCTGGGATAAATAATTTCCTTTAAGCGGTCTCCGGGACGATCGTACCGCTTAAAGCATTTGGAAACATTTTTTAGTGAAATTACATTTTCTGTCATCCGATTTTAGATTTTAGATTTTAGATTTTAGATTTTAGATTTTAGATTTTAGATTGACTTTACAGCATATTCGGTGGTTCATAAAGTACATTAGCAGCTCTATTGTGTGGTGTTAATCTGTAGGGTGCGTCGCTGCGAGATATTGGATAAAACTTGCAGATTGACGGGTGGCGACGCACCTTACACGGGCTAGAAAATTGTGTGTACTACATATACATAGAATATGCTGTATATCTCAAATAAATTTACAGCACGTCAGCAAAAGCGGGACGCAAACGCCGATAAACCGCCAAACCTCCACAAAATATAGCAGCAGAAATTAGCGTGGCGACACCCCATTCGCCCCAATGCTTAACTTCTCCCAGCAGTATGAGGTCTCGATAAACCTCCGAGATGGCGGCCATTGGATTCAGCCAAAATATCCACACTCGCCACTCTTGGGGGATGATGGATGCTGGGTAGACGATCGGCGTCAAATAAAACCAAAAATTTAGAATAACACCTAATGTCTGAGGAATGTCTCGCAAAAATACAGTCAAGCCCGCTGTCAAATATCCCAAACCCGCTGTTATTAGCAACTGAGGCACCCACACCAACGGCAGTAAGCATAAAGTAGCGTTGAGCTTTTGCGACGACACTGCTACTATCACAATCAAAGCTGCTAAACCCAGAGAACTTTCAAGAAAAGCTGTAAAAATCGGCACTAGGGGCAGTAAACCGAGAGGAAATACCACTTTTTTGACTAAATTCGGCTGCCCCACCACCGATACTGCCGACTTGATCAAACCGCTGGTGAAGGCAGTCCAAGGCAGCAAACCTGCAAACAACCAGACTCCAAATGTAATGTCGCTGTTTTCTGGGAAGCCTGTAAGGCTGAGCTTTACCTTGAGGACGATCGAAAATACGTATGTGTAAATCACCAATTGCGATAGCTGATTCAGCAGCGGCCACAAATTGCCCAGAATCGAGCCTTTGTATTGAGCTTCCAAGTCCCGGCGCACCAAGGTTGCCAGCAGATTCAGATTCGCCCACCGCCGTTCGCGTGTACTTGTCGGCAGCCGGCCGCCCAGCCTTCGGGCCTTTTGGGCAACTCCTTTCACAGTTCTCTGCAATTTTTTCGCCCTCGTTCACTAGCTTCACACCTAAATCAACTCAAGCTACAATTGTGCAGCTTTTGCTAAACCGCAATTATTCCACAGCCCCGTCGTTTTGATCAAGGATCTGCCACCCTGGCTTCGGCTTCTTCCTTCTTTCTTCTTTCCCCTTCCTTCGGAGGTTATTTTAGCCGATCGCCGATCGAACTGCCGAACCCATCGCTAGTTTTTGCTCGTCGTCGTAGCCCCACCGCCGGAAAAATTTTTCATACTCGCCGTTGGCACTGTGCAAACTTTCTAGCATTTGCGACGCTATAGTTTGACAGGCTGGCATTTGCAGGATTTGAATTAAATTGCGCGATCGCTCCTGCACTCTAGCAGAACCGGCCGCCATTTCCTCCTTTTGCTGGCGCGAATGATGTACAACCATTGCCGCCGACATCGCCAAATTTTTCACCAGCAGTTCTGCTACGATCTCAGGAGCCGATCGCAGCGCCTCGACTACTCCGGGTGACGGGTGATCTGCCTCCGGTCGATCGTCCGTTAGATAGGTGACAAAAAACCCCCTAGCACCGTTCTGTGTTTTCACCAGAGATGTAACAGCTTGCTGGATGTCGGCTTGTAAAAGTCGATTAGCCTCCATGAACGACAGTAAAGATTGAGTCAGCTCGATCGCCCCCTCAAAAGTTATGCTTTCCGATGCTAATAAAGAAGATGGAATACTCATAACGAGCTCAATAATTTTAAAGATTCTGCTAACAATTGTAAACACTTCCCGCTGCCCGAACGCAGATAAATATGGCTATTATATCCTCCAAACAACAGCCCCCCGACCCAAATCTACCTGAAGACATAGCCCCGGCTCGTCGCAAAAAAGCCGCCAAACCCCAGGCGGAATCTTTGCTAGAATCGCAAGAACTACCCGACGAAATCAACAGCAAACAAGACGACAAAATCCGGCCCCAGCGGCTAGCTGAATACATCGGGCAAAAAGACTTAAGAGAAGTTTTGGCGATCGCAATTGCAGCAGCCAAATCTCGCGGCGAACCTATGGATCACCTGTTATTATACGGGCCTCCAGGGTTGGGAAAAACCACAATGTCGCTAATTCTAGCAGCAGAAATGGAAGTTGAATGCAAAATCACCACCGCCCCAGCCTTAGAAAAACCGCGAGATATTGTCGGATTGCTGATCAACCTCAAAGCAGGCGACGTGCTGTTTATCGACGAAATTCACCGCTTATCTAAAGTTACAGAAGAAATCCTCTATCCGGCGATGGAAGACTGTCGGTTAGATATTACGATCGGTCAAGGAAAAACCGCCAAAATCCGCAGCATTCCCCTGAAACCCTTTACCTTAGTAGGAGCAACCACAAAAGTCGGATCGCTGACATCTCCATTGCGCGATCGCTTCGGCTTGATCCAAAGATTGCGCTACTACGAAATAGACGAACTTAGTCTAATTGTCCAAAGAACCGCCCAAGTTCTCGACACTCAAATCACCCCAGAAGGAGCCACAGAAATTGCCCGCCGAGCTCGCGGAACCCCCCGGATCGCTAACCGTTTGCTGCGGCGAGTTAGGGACTACAGCGAAGTCAAAAATTTAAAGCCAATTGATGCCGAAGTTGCCTCACTCGCCCTGGAATTATTCAACGTCGATCCGCTAGGTTTAGATTGGACAGATCGGCGGATTTTGACAGCAATGATTGAGAACTTTAACGGCGGCCCAGTGGGCTTAGAAACCCTCGCAGCTTCTACAGGAGAAGATACTCAAACCATTGAGGATGTATACGAACCGTACTTAATGCAAATCGGATTTTTGCAGCGGACAAATCGGGGCAGAATGGTAACTCTTGCTGCTAGAAAACATTTGGGTTTTATGGAATAAAAAAGGGAACCTCGGCATTGGTTATTGGTCATATCAATTCCGGTTGCACCGGAATTATAGTTGAGTGTTGAGTGTTGAGTGTTGACTGTTGAGTGTTGACTGTTGACTGTTGAGTGTTGAGTGTTGACTGTTGACTGTTGACTGTTGAGTGTTGACTGTTGACTGTTGACTGTTGACTGTTGACTGTTGAGTGTTGACTGTTGACTGTTGAGTGTTGACTGTTGAGTGTTGACTGTTGAGTGTTGACTGTTGAGTGTTGACTGTTGACTGTTGACTGTTGACTAATGACTAATAACCAATGACTAATGACTAATGACTAATGACTAATGACTAATAACCAATGACTAATGACTAATGACTAATGACTAATGACTAATGACTAATGACTAATGACTAATAACTGCTAATGTAAATTATTTTTCCATCTTTTTGACATCCGTAAAATCAGCTTTTAAATCATGGGAAGCCAGCGACCAATTCCGCAATACTTTTTCTCGCTCAGCCGTAATTTTTAGAGCGGTTTCCCAAGTAAAAGTAAAAGAATGAAAAGAATCCGCATCAATTCTATCTTCATCCAAATCCACAATAACTTGCTTAAAAATCTCAAATAACTCTTCTTGCAACCGATCTATTTCCTCAAAAGTTCCGGCTTGGCGGCTTCTTTGAATCAAATTTAGAATAAGCAAATTAAACTTGTCAGCTCGATTTTTTTGTTGCTGCAAAAAGCGCGCTCGCAACTGCCAAAGCCAAGAAACAAAAAGAGTAACAAACGAAAAAGACAAACCGATAACATTGGAATTTGCTGCAAAAAAATTCGGCTTTTCGCGATCGTAATAAGCCTGAGCGCCCTCATGTACTGGCAAAGCCAAACCGCCGCTTTCCGACGGCTGACTCATCATGGCCGCCAAAGAATTAGCAGCTACCAAATTGCGGCGGTGCTCGAACAAAATCCGCGTAATTTCCTTAACTATTACCGGATCGACATCCTTGCGAACCAACAAAGTAGCCTGCACCTCAACGCTAGGCAAATCCACATCTGGTACTGCTGGAGCGGCCTTGTAAGTACCCTTAGGAATCAAGTCAGCTTGCAGATAAGGCAACTTAATTTTCATCGCCGCCGCTTGGTCGATGGGAACCAACTTGCCCGGCGTATTTTGCAGCAAATCTCTAACCAAATCGTTCCCCAGAGGTAGCACCCGAAAAATAGCATCAGCCTCGCCACTAGCAAACAACTTAGTAGCCTCAGTCCAAGAGCCAGCAGTATACTGAAAATCGCTTGGTTTCAAACCGTAATGTTTGCTGACAAACCAAAAAGAACTATAAGAACCGCTGCCTTGAGCCATCAGCGCAATATGTTTTCCTTTTAAATCAGAAACGCTTTGAATTCCCGACTGTTCCGAAACAATTAAATGAAAAACTTCCTTAAACAAAGAAGCAATTACCCGCGCTTGGGGCACAGAAGCCGTATCGTTCTGGACAATAGCTAACTGAGCCTCATTTGCCTCAAGCCGGCGCATATTTTCCTCAGAGCCTTCAGTCTCAACAACTTTAATCCGCAGACGCGGATTTTGTTGAATAACTACCTCAGCAATTCCTTGTCCGAAAGGATAATAAAAGCCTGTCTTGGTTCCCGTCGCCAGCGTTAATTCATAAACTCGCTGCTTGTCTTGGTGCAGAGTCCAGCCAAAAAATCCAATCAGGACAACGCTTACTAGAGCAACGGGAAGCAGAAATTTATTTTGCATAGAGGTTGAGACTCGATCAATAATGGCAAAATCAAAAGTATTCTAGTTAAAAATGAAAATAGGACTCGGAAAATTCGACGCGCCAGATTGTGGAGGAGCCAATAGCCAATTCCCTGTTTGGCCGATGCTTTTAGACCCCATCCGATGGGGGATTTCCCATAGGGAATTTTAGATTAAGATTACCACTCAATCTAACAATACTCCGGACAGTCTTTGGAACGATACTACAAGCTTACGCGGGGCAAGGAGCATAAAAAAGTCGAATTAAATGTAAGTCAGGGGTGGAGCTGACATTGATTTAATTATCCACAGGGGCTGCGAAGTCTAGCGAGCATAAGCTATTGGGCTATATAAAAACTGTCCGGACTATTGAATCTAAAATCTACAATCTAAAATCTAAAATTGTCCGATGCTTTTAGGCCCAATTCCCAATTCCCAGTTCCCAATTCCCAATTCCCAATTCCCAATTCCCAATTCCCAATTCCCAATTCCCAATTCCCAATTCCCATGTTACTATAGCAATCCTCGCATCATTTGCATAATTATTGTAGGGGCAATCCCACGCCCGGTTGCCCGATAGATAGGGGGTAGGCAAAGAAAGGGACTACCCCTACAAATTTATCTGAATCATTTAGGATTGCTATAATGACTTATAACTCCTCTTATCAATTAAGTAGGGTGTGCACGGGGAACCTTACCGCTATAAGTAGTGTGAAACCACTTTTTGCGTCCAGGAATCAACTCATAACCAATAACCAATAACTAATAACTGCTAATGTAAATTATTTTTCCATCTTTTTGACATCCGTAAAATCAGCTTTTAAATCATGGGAAACCAGCGACAAATTACGCAATGCTTTTTCTCTATCAGTCGCAATCTTTAGCGCTGTTTCCCAAGTGAAAGTAAAAGAATGAAAAGAATCCGCATCAATTCTATCTTCATCCAAATCCGCCATAACTTGCTTAAAAATCTCAAATAACTCTTCTTGCAACCGATCTATTTCCTCAAAAGTTCCGGCTTGGCGGCTTCTTTGAATCAAATTTAGAATAATCAAATTAAACTTGTCAGCTCGATTTTTTTGTTGATGCAAAAAGCGCGCTCGCAACTGCAAAAGCCAAGAAACAAAAAGAGTAACAAACGAAAAAGACAAGCCGATAACATCGGAATTTGCTGCAAAAAAATCCGGCTTTTCGCGATCGTAATAAGCCTGAGCGCCCTCATGTACGGGCAAAGCCAAACCGCCGCTTTCCGACGGCTGACTAATCATGGCCGCCAAAGAATTAGTAGCTACCAAATTGCGGCGGTACTCGAACAAAATCCGCGTAATTTCCTTAACTATTACCGGATCGACATCCTTGCGAACCAACAGAGTTGCCTCCACCCCAACGGTAGGCAAATCCACATCTGGTACTGCCGGGTCGCCCTTGTAAGTACCCTTAGGAATCAAGTCAGCTTGCAGATAAGGCCACTTAATTTTCATCGCCGCCGCTTGGTCGATGGGAACCAACTTGCCCGGCGTATTTTGCAGCAAATCGCTAACCAAATCGCTCCCCAGAGGTACCACCCAAAAAATAGCATCAACCTCGCCGCTAGCAAACAACTTAGTAGTCTCTGCCCAAGAGCCAGGAGTAAACTGAAAATCGCTTGGTTTCAAACCGTAATGTTTGCTGACTAACCAAAAAGAACTGTAAGAAGTGCTGCCTTTAGCCCTCAGCGCAATATGTTTTCCTTTTAAATCAGAAACACTTTCAATTCCCGACTGTTCCGAAACAATTAAATGAAAAGCTTCCTTAAACAAAGAAGCAATTACCCGCGCTTGGGGTACAGCAGCCGTATCGTTCAGGGCAATAGCTAACTGGGCCTCATTTGCCTCAAGCCGGCGCATATTTTCCTCAGCGCCTTCAGTCTCAACAACTTTAATCCGCAGGCGCGGATTTTGTTGCATAACTACCTCAGCAATTGCTTGTCCGAAAGGATAATAATAGCCTGTCTTGTTTCCCGTCGCCAGGGTTAATTCATAGACTCGCTGCTTGTCTTGGTGCAGAGCCCAGCCAAAAAATCCAATCAGGACAACGCTTAATAGAGCAACGGGAAGCAGAAATTTATTTGGCATAGAGGTTGAGACTCGCTCAATAATGGCAAAATCAAAAGTATTCTAGTTAAAAATGAAAATAGGACTCGGAAAATTCGACGCGCCCGATAGTGGAAGATCCAATACCCAATACCCCATTCCCAATGCGCGATGCCCAATGCTCTGTTTGGCCAATGCTCTGTTTGGCCAATTCCCTATTCCCTATTCCCTATTCCCCATGTTACTATCCCTCAGAATAGAAAACTTTGCTCTAATTGACTGCCTGGATCTAGAATTTGGCCCGAGTTTGAACGTATTTACAGGGGAAACCGGCGCTGGTAAATCGATTATCCTAGATGCGATCGATGCAGTTTTGGGCGGGAAAGTCGATCGCCGATCGATTCGCACCGGAGCAGCGCGGGCAATATTGGAAGCTACCTTTGAATTGGACAAAGCCGCAGCTTTGTGGCTGGGCGAGCAAGAAATCGAACCCATAGACGGAAATTTAGCCGTTTGCAGCCGGGAAATTAACACATCGAGCGGTGTTCTACGCACCAGATCCCGCTTGAACGGAATTCTCGTCAACCGCCAGTTAATGGATCAACTGCGCGATCGACTTGTGGAAATTACCGCCCAAGGCCAAACCGTCCACCTCGGACAAGAAACCCTCCAGCGAGAATGGCTCGACTTATACGGCGGCAAAAAGCTCACTGAAGCGCGATCGATCATCGCCGCCGCGTGGCTGGGAGCCAACAACGCCAAAACCGCCCTCAAACGCAGGCGTCAGTCGGAACAGCAGCGACTGCAAAGACTTGATTTGTTAGAATACCAAGTCCGAGAACTCGGTGAAGCCCACATCGAAAACGCCGACGAACTCGAACACCTAGAACACGAATCAATCCGGCTAGGCCACGTCGTCGAATTGCAGCAGCAGAGTTACCAAGTCCACCAAGCCCTGTACCAAAACGATGGCGACAGCGCATCAGCCGCCGACTTGTTGAGCAAAGCCGAAGTAATTTTAAGCGACATGGCGGTTTACGATGTGCAGTTGCAACCAATCCTAGAAATGGTCAGCGATGCTTTAGCCCAAGCCACAGAAGCCAGCCGGCAAATTAGCAGCTACGGCGAACAATTAGAAGCAGATCCCGAAAGACTCGAAGAAGTAGAAGATCGGATTCGCGAACTCAAACAAATTTGTCGCAAATACGGGCCGCTCAAAGAAGCGATCGACTACTACCACAGCATTCAAAACGAACTAAATGAACTTTTAGAAGGAGGCGAGTCAATGGAAGCCTTAGAACTCGCATATCAGACTGCTTTAGAGCAATTAAAAGACGCTTGCAACCACCTCACCACCCTGCGACGCGAAGCAGCCCTCAAACTAGAAACACACCTCGTAGGAGAACTTAAGCCGTTAGCAATGGAAAAAGTGCAGTTTCAAGTCGAAATCTCGCCTTGTACCCCAACCGCTACCGGTGCAGACCAAATCGCCTTTTGTTTCAGCCCCAATCCGGGCGAACCTTTGCAACCTCTGGGGGCGATCGCCTCCGGGGGAGAAATGAGCCGCTTTCTGCTGGCCATCAAAGCCTGTTTTTCCCAAATAGAAAGTGCCGGTACGTTGATTTTTGACGAAATCGACGCCGGAGTCTCCGGGAGAGTCGCCGGGGCGATCGCCAAAAAACTCTACCAACTTTCCGACAAACACCAAGTTCTCTGCGTCACCCACCAGCCGCTGATCGCCGCGATGGCTGATTTTCATTTTCGCGTCAACAAACAGACGATCGAAGCAGAACCAAGTATCGGCGAAGCTGCAGCCGACTCCGAACCAGTCGAACGCACAGTAGTCAGAGTTGCCGCCCTCAACAGTGACCAGCGGCGGGAAGAACTCGCCCAACTCGCCAGCGGCCGCTCAGCAACAGAAGCCATTGCCTTCGCCGAATCCCTGCTTGTCGAAGCCGCTGGATTGCGCCAAACTCAGTCCGCCAAACCCTGATCAGACCCTCAAGCCGATCGGGGGGTTAAAAGGCGGAGTTTTTTCAGAGTCGGAGGTTACACTAAAAATGTCAACCGCAAATTTTACAAAAAAAAGGTGAAAACCCCGTGAATTTAGTGGGCTGAAAGCTAAGAACAGCAAAATAGAGAGAAATTCTAGTTAAAAACCACAATTGTGTAGAGAAGGGCACACATCACTAGCAACAGGTAGTGTCACAATTGCGGCTAGTCCCACCAGGCCACCCCTCTTTCATCAGTCCTCCCGCCAGTACGCATTCATGTTACGGTGGGCGATCGGCTCAAAGATAGGTAGAACTTACTTAAACCAGGCACGCACAATGTCAAAATCAGTTAATAAACCATGTGACATACTCCCGACGCTGATGCTACGCATACAGCGCGGGCTTCCCAAGATCGCTCTTGGGTATTTCTGCCCCACGCCACTTATCTAGGTCATAGACCCCCGATAGCCCGACTTGGCAGACCGTTTCCTTTCCCCAGAGTCCCTGGGTACTTATATTCTCTAGTCCACGACTCAAGACCATTTCTGCTGCTGCATGATCTCTATGTGTTTGATACCCACACTCAGGACAATGATGCTCTCTTACACTCAAGTCTTTCTTGACAGTGGCAAAACAAGCTGGACAGGTTTGGCTGGTTCCATTTGGGTTGACCTTAGCAAAGTACACCCCACGCTTCCAGCACACCCATTCAGCCAAAGAGAGAAACTGTCCAAATGCAGCATCAACACAATCTTTACGCAACATCCCTCTAGTCAACCCTTTGACATTGAGGTCTTCGGCAAAAATAGTTTGAGCTTGATCGCAGAGTTTATGAGCCGTTTTGAGGTGAAAATCCTTTCGACGGTTTGCAATTCGATTGTGCATTCTGGCAACTTCGATTTGCGCCTTCTCCCAGTTTTTAGAACGCTTCTGTTTCTTAGAGGCTGTGCGTTGCAGCAATTTCAGCTTGCCTTGCATAGACCGAAAGAACTTTGGACGTTCCTGGAAGCTGCCATCCGAAGCGGTCAAGAATCGCTCCAATCCCAAGTCAATTCCAATGGCTCGACCATAAACGGGGGCATCTGGGATAGATACGCTCGATTCAATCGTGACCACGACATACCATTGTGTTCCTCGAACCTTGGACAATACCCGAACCTGCTTCACCACAAATCCATCTGGAATTGGACGGTGCAGGTTGATCCGAATCGCCCCAATCTTAGGCAGCTTGATGAAATTGCTTTCAATTGGGTTGACTTTGAATTGAGGGAACACAAACGATTTGAATTGACCAAACTTCTTGAAGCGGGGAAATCCAAGTCCACGCTTTTGAAAAGCTTCCCAAGTGTCATGCAGTCTGCGAATCGTAGTTTGCAACACCTGAGAATGAACCTCACCCAAGCGGGGAATCAACTTTTTTGCTTTGGGCAGGTTGTTTTGCTGTCGGTGATAGGACGGGAACGGCTCAGATGCACTGATAATGTATTCCCGTTCCAAAGAACACCGATCAATTATGCACTTACGTGAAGCAAGCCAGTCTTTGAGTTCGCGCAGAGCATAGTTATATACGCCTCGGCACGTCTCAGCCCATTCAAGCAGCTCAGTCTCTTGAATGGCATCTGGATAGATTCGGTAAGTGTAATTCATGGTCAACATCGCGATATTCTACCACGAACAGAGCGCGGTAAATGGTTGTTTCGGGGGCATCGAACCCCACTCAACAAGCGGCGAGACGACCTGTTACCCGACGCTGAAGGGAGTACCGTGGAGCGAGTGGGACTTATGTTCTCGCGCTCTTATTAGTTAAACAAGATTCGCGATCTCTAAAAAGATTGCAGCATTCCCACAGCCTCGTTATTCGCCCACCCTCCGTTCAGCAGCAAGGCCAACTGAATTTCCCTTGCCTTGTGGTCGGAGTTCTGTAAACTGGGAAATACTTTCACACATAATTGAGTTTTGTGCGACAGGTGACTCACTAATCAACTTCCCCACTCTCTTCGCTTAGAGACTAACCCTTACACTTAAGCTTCTGTAAAGGTCTATGAAATCTGCATCTTCCACCAATTACTCTTCTCTGGACAACGTGATTGATGTCGCTGTTGTCGGCGGTGAAAATCATCATCAGGAACATTATTCTCCCCCGGAAATTAGGAGCAGTGCAATTATCCCGCGCCAAGGAAACCTCTCTGGCATTCTCGACCTTCTAAATAAGCAAAGTTTCACAGTAGTAGTTAAGGAAGTAGAAGACAAACTTAAGGTTGTCAATCAAACCTTGGGAATGCTCGACAATATCCTGGAGAGCGAGGGATTTGACGCCATACTCAACGAGATGTTGCAGTCGATTACCCTCAAAACAGGGGAATTGCTGAATGCCGATCGCAGCACGATATTTTTATTAGACGACGAAAAAAATGAACTCTGGGCGATCGTCGCTAAAGACGAAAATGGCAAAAACCTAGAAATCCGAGTTCCGGCCCACGTGGGTATTGCAGGAGAAGTAGCCACGTTCCAAAAAGTGGTTAATATCCCTTACGATTTTTACAACGACGAACGATCTGCTAACGCCAAAAAAACTGATGAAAAAACGGGCTACCGCACTTATACAATGCTGGCAATGCCCCTGATTAATGAAGATACAAAAGAGTTAGTAGCAGTTGTTCAACTGATTAATAAACTAAGACCAAATCACGAAAAATACCCGACTTTAGACGAACAAATCGATCGGCACGGATTTACTAAAGAAGACGAACAAGTTTTTAAAGAATTTGCTCCCTCGATTCGCCTAATTCTAGAATCGTCCAAATCTTTCTACGCAGCAACTCAGAGACAACGAGCAGCAACGGCGCTGATGAACGCCGTCAACGCTCTTTCTCAGAGCAGTTTAGACTTAGAAGATACCCTAAAAAGGGTGATGGATCAGGCCCAAGAACTCATGAATGCCGATCGCAGCACCCTGTGGCTAATCGATGAAGATAAAGACGAACTGTGGACGAAAATCCCGATGGGTGGCAACTTGAAAGAAATTCGCATACCCAGAACCGCCGGTTTTGCAGGCATCGTCGCCCAATCTAGCGAACCACTGCTGATTCCCTTTGACGTGTACGACGACCCCCGCGCCGCCACTTCCAAAGAAGTCGATCAAAAGTCGGGCTACCGCACTTGTAGTATGCTTTGTATGCCAGTCTTTAACTCGGACAAAAAATTGATTGGCGTCACCCAATTAGTTAATAAAAAACGACAAGGAGAATTCCCGCCCTACAACCCGGAAGATTGGCCTCACGCCCCCGATCAGTGGAAAGCGAGTTTCAATCGCAACGACATGGAATTTATGAAGGCGTTTAACATCCAAGCAGGAGTGGCGCTGCAAAACGCCAAACTGTTTGCAGAAGTCAAACAGCAAGAACAAAGACAAAAAGATATGCTGCACGCCTTGACTAACGGCGTGATTTCTACTGATAAAAAAGGCAATATAGTAGCGACCAATCCCAGTGCCAAAAAATTACTGGGTGTCAGCGATGCCGAATTAGCCGAAGGTCAATCTTTGCGCGAGTTGATTAAGTTAGAAAAAGGCGATTTTGCCAAATGGTTTGATGCGTCTTTGTCTCCCGAAGACGATAACGACCGCCAGCAGTATTACCCAGATCAAGTTTTACTCTCCTTGGAAGGAGAAGGGCAGAGTATCAATCTCTCGATTAATTCAATGACTGACGCTACCGACCCCAACAAGGTCAACGGCGCGTTAGTCGTCATGGAAGATATTAGCAGCGCCAAGCAAATCAAAAACTTGATGTACCGTTACATGACTCCCGAAGTAGCCGAAGCTTTGTTAGCTTCAGGGGATACTGGATTGGGCGGTAAGCGCAAAAACGTTTCGGTGCTGTTCTCAGACATTCGCAGCTATACCACACTTACGGAAAAATTGCAAGCCGAAGAAGTGGTAGTGATGCTGAATAAATATTTTGAAGTGATGGTAGATGTCGTATTCGAGTACGGAGGGACTCTCGACAAATACATCGGCGACGCTCTGATGGCAGTTTTTGGCTCTCCAGCGCCCCTAGAGGATCATGCTTGGTGCGCCATGCAAACGGCGGTGAAAATGCGGGAAAAACTGGCAGAGTTCAATCGAGATCGCGTGGCAAATGGCGAACTGCCGATCGGCATTGGTATGGGCGTGCATTCCGATGAAGTTGTCAGCGGCAACATCGGTAGTAGCAAACGCATGGAATTGACTTCGATCGGAGACGGTGTAAACCTTGCCTCTCGCTTAGAAGGCGCTAGCAAGCAGTACGGCACCGACTTGATCATCAGCGACAATACTTACAGAGATTATGCCGATCGGCTGTACGTGCGAGAACTCGACTTTATTACTGTCAAAGGCAAAAGCGAACCCGTAATCGTTTACGAACTCGTCGGCATCCGCGAGGGATACTCGCCAGTGGGCAAGTCACTAACCGAAACACAGCAACAAATTATAGAACATTACACGAAGGGGCGCGAACATTACAAAACTCCCGTTAGCCAAAGACTTTCAGAAAGTGAGGTGAAAAACATCTTAAAGGATGTCGCCGAAATGCCGGAGGCAGAGATTAAGAAACTCTCCTACAATTTAGAGCAACAGTTGGAACACGAACTCAGGAACCTGTTATATCAACTGAAAAAGCTGTCAGAGTACGACCCGAAAAACCTGTCCGAAGCAGACAAACTCATCGTACTGTTGCAGCCAGAAATCCAACTGCTGAAATTGGAAGGAATCAAAAACCTCTCGGAAGACGAAGCCAAAGTGCTGCTGCAAGCAAAAATCAAGCCCCTATCAGCAGACGATATTAAATACTTGCAAGAAGGCGAAGTCAAAAAGCTCTTGGAAGCAGACATCTTAGAACCATCAAATCCTCAAATCAAGCGGCTGAAACCAGGAGAGATCAGGCAGCTATTGCAGGCGAAAATTAAAAGTCGGGCCTGCGAGACAGTTGCAGAAATGTTAGATGAGGAATTTGAAAACCTGGGACTCGATCGGGTGAAAAAACTGCTGAGCGAGTTTAAGAAAGCCTTAGAACCCAAAGCCAAGCAAGCTTTTACAGACGCCAAACGCGAATTTAACGCCGTTCTGGAAATTGACCCGAAAAACAAGGCAGCTAAATTGCACGTCGATCGCTGTATGTTATTTCAGCATAGTTTTTCAGACGTACTCAACTGGGATGGTGTGTGGAATCTCACAGAAAAATAGCAGTAGCCCACAGCAAATGCTGGCGGTGGCGTCAGGGTTCGGGGTGGGGGCGATCGCGATCGGGGGTGCGCCTCCCATCCCACCACCAATTAACCTTAATCTCCTATTGAGGTAATTGTAAATAAGCTCCAACAGGTATTATGGTTATCAGGAAGATGGGTTTAAAACCCCATCCTTTTAGGACGGCTTTAATTTCTTAAATCCATTCTTAAAAATCAGGAAATTCCTAGTATTTGTGGTATGCTACAATAGTCAAGGTTAAACTCGCAACGCCCTCGTGAAACAGGGACTCAGACACACTTTTAGGCGTTAACCGGGGGACAAAGAGCGGCGAAAACTCGCCATACAGCTAGAGGCTTAATACAGTCTCACCACCAGAAAAATAAACAATTTACTTTTGTTAGGTAGGGTAGGGCATACCCAAACTCTAGGTCAATATCCTAGTACGCTTTTGGAGATAGGCCCTAGGCGGGTGACTGCGAATCAGACTCCTTAATTGGTAGGATTTCTACGGTTAAAAGGTTTGAGTATTGCCGTAAGGACGCAACACTTAAAGGTCAGTCGCTGAATTAAGAATCCCCATCCTTTAGGTTGGGGAGTGCCAAATAACCGGATTTCAATTTGCCAGCGAGATGCCGGGGGTTTCGCCCTAGGTGTTTCGATCGCACTACCTACCGCAACAAACTTAGCACTTCTATTATTTGAAGCGCTTAAAAATAGTTATGACTGGCGGCAGCGTTACCCAGTTTCTGAGAAAAATCTTGGAGAAAGGTGACGAAACATCCGCTCAAAAACCGGGTTTCTCACCCCACCTGCGTAAGTCTTAATAGCGTTAGCGGCTCCTAAAAAGAGCTTCCTTCGCAGATAGTCAATGTTCTAGTCTTAGATATAGAAAACCACTAGCGTCAGTTATGAATAATTGGAATTCGCAATCGGGAGATGTTGAGTGGGTAGATCAGGTTTACCAACTATTGCTGGAGATTGCTCGGAGCTCCCTGTCAGATATCCCCAGAATCCCGGAAAATATCACTGTTAAGGCTATCCCTCTGATCCAGAAGGTACAAAGCATTCAACAAAGACCTGACGGGCAAGTGTTCAAATCCGGTTCCTTTTCAGTAAACGATCACGAATGGGTCGATCGAGTCTGTCAACTATTGGTAGAACTAACCAGCGCGTCTTTGTCCGAACAGCCCAAAATGCCGGAAAACCTGGCAGGCAGATCTTTAGCCCTCGCCGATCGAGCACAAAAAATTAAAGAAGACATCGAAGAAAATGCAGCCCAAACCCCAGCAGATGAAGATGACAATT
Organism: Microcoleus sp. S13_C3; assembly: GCF_036700905.1. Classification (NCBI taxonomy): domain Bacteria; kingdom Bacillati; phylum Cyanobacteriota; class Cyanophyceae; order Oscillatoriales; family Microcoleaceae; genus Microcoleus; species Microcoleus sp. S13_C3. Next base: position 110,026 of record NZ_JAUBPT010000003.1, read on the forward strand.
CTTTAGAGTCTCCAGAGGCGCTGCTTTCCCTTTTGCACCACAGTTTGAAAGCTCAGCGCGCCAAAAGCTACAACCCCGATGCCCCCGAATGGCAGCAAGTCTTGAGCCTGCTCGACGTAGTGCAGTCAATTTACAAGCAAATCCAAAATTAAATTCAAGCTTCACTCAGGGGCGTCTTGATTGTGCGAGATCGATCGCTCTTAAAGGCAGTTGCTCTTTGACATAAAAATTTTTTTGCCCTAGCCCGAACATTTGCGATTATTCCACTTTTGTCAACTACACTAGGTTTAATCGGTTCTAGGGCAAGAGAACATGAGCGGAGAAAACATCGGCGATTTGTCAAAAGAAATATTAGCCGATCGCTATCAGTGCGATCGGCGGCTCGGCAAGCAAGCAGGAAGGCAAACCTTACTCGCCCGCGACTTAAAAACCCAACAGCAAGTAGTAGTCAAACTCCTGTCATTCAGCAGCGACTTTAACTGGGAAGACTTAAAACTCTTCGAGCGAGAAGTCGAAACCTTAAAATCCCTATCCCATCCCGCAATTCCCCGATATCTCGACTCCTTTGAAATCGACACCCCCAACCGCAAAGGATTCGCCCTAGTTCAGACTTACATCGCAGCCAAATCCCTACAAGAATATCTTTCAGACGGCCGCACCTTCAGCGAAAGCGAAGTCAAACAATTAGCCACAGCATTATTAGACATCCTCGCCTACCTGCACCAGCGACAGCCCCCCGTCATTCACCGCGACATTAAACCCAGCAATATTTTACTCAAGAATCGATCGGGAAACAGCGTCGGCGAAGTTTACCTAGTCGATTTTGGTGCAGTTCAAACCCTAGCCACGCAACAGGGAAAAACAGTCACCGTTGTCGGAACTTATGGCTATATGCCGCCCGAACAATTTGGCGGGAGAGCAGTTCCCGCTTCCGACTTGTACAGCTTGGGAGCAACATTAATCGCCTTAATTACCAAGCAGCATCCAGCCGATTTACCGCAGCAAGATTTGCAGCTTGAATTCGAGCAATTCACCCAACTGAGTCCCGGTTTTACCAATTGGCTGAAGTGGATGACGCATCCCAGTTTAGAATGCCGTCCCGCCTCAGTCCAAATAGCCAAAGAAGTTCTAGAAAAACCACAGCAAATAAATAAATATTCCCAGACATTGAGACTGGGAAAAACGCTAGATACCTCTAGGTTGTTCAAGAATGCGATCGGGCGCAGCACTTGGATGGGCACTCTAGGTGTAGGAGCTTGTGCAGCAATTTACGGAACCTTTATTTTTCCGGTAGTGGCGACAATTTTAGGAGGATTTATCGGTCTTTTTCTCGGCTTGCTGCTGGGGTTGGGGAACGGAATAATCGTAGGAATTGTGACGCGCTTGTGGTTCTTTCCCCTAACTAATCCCAAACTTCACCGACAGGTTTTAACTGCAATTAGTATTGTACTCTGTACCTCGATAAGCATCGTCTACTTTCGGATAATGGATTGGAATAAGCTAAACGATTTGAGTTTTGAGATTATTTTCGTGCTAGCACCGTCGCTAATTGCAGGACTGTCAATGGGGGCAAGTAGCAAGTCTATTGCCCGGTGGTATCAAAAAGAAAGTGGACTGTAATCTAAAATTTACAGTTCTGGACGCACTCCGACTCCTAGAAACCGCGTTTTTACGAAAAGACGCGTTAGAACCGCCAGACTCGCTAAAAAACCCGGTTTCTGAACCCCGACGTTCCCCTCACACTCAAATTCATGTAAAAAAATATGACTAGCAAAATATTAGCAGAACGCTACGAAGTGCAGCGGCAACTAGGAAAACAAACTGGTCGCCAAACGCTGCTGGCTCGTGACTTACAAACTCACGAATTAGTTGTTATCAAACAGCTATTCCTCGGCAGCGATTTTGAATGGCAAGACCTCAAGCTATTTGAACGGGAAGCGGAAACTTTAAAAGCACTTTCTCACCCAGCAATTCCGCGCTACCTCGATTACCTGGAAATTGACGAACTAAACAGTAAAAGCTTTGCGCTGGTACAGACTTATGTAGAGGGAAAAACTTTGCAAGAGCATTTGCGATCGGGGCGTACTTTTAGCGAAAGCGAGGTGAAAGAATTAGCTAAATCGCTGTTAGCAATTTTGAATTATTTGCACGAGCAAAATCAGCCTGTTATTCACCGCGATATTAAACCTAGCAATATTTTACTGCATAGCAGATCAGGTAACTCGGTTGGACAAGTTTATTTAGTTGATTTCGGTTCGGTGCAGAACCAAGCTGCAAAATTTGGCGGCACAATTACAGTAGTGGGAACTTACGGGTATATGGCACCCGAACAATTTGGCGGGCGCTCGGTTCCGGCTTCTGACCTCTACGGTTTAGGTGCAACTTTAATTTATTTGGTAACGGGTTTGCATCCCACCGAACTGTCGCAGCAGGATTTGAAAATTCAATTTGCCGATCGGGTACCGCAGGTCAATCCTAATTTAATAGATTGGCTGGAGTGGATGACAGAACCAAGTTTGTCCAAACGGTTATCTTCGGCTAGGGAAGCATGGCGAGGGCTTAAAAATCCCCACCTTATCAACAAAAGTCCTATGGTGGTGCTGCAGCCACAAGGCAGCGATATTAAACTTACAAAAAATTCGGAGTTTATAGAAATTGTAATTCCGCCACCAGGCATCGGTTTTGGTTTAATTGCCACGCTTTCGGCTGTGGTATCTGCGAGTCCTGTCTCATTTATAGCAAGGGATATGTTGAGCGATGCGTTAAAGATAAATCCCCAATTTTTTATAATAATATCAGGAAGTTTGTTATGTATGGCAGGACTAAAGTTGATATTTGCACTATTTAGGGAAAGGCGCCTCAGAATCGATCGCCAGCAAATCTCCTGTAGCAGCCATCTACTGGGGTTGAGATGGAATCATGCCAAGCCATCTCCCAGAAACGAGATTTGCCAGTTGGAAATTCAACAACGTGAATATAGAAACAGCGGTATTGGTGTAAAAGTTATAAAAGTTATAAAAGTTATGATTTTTGCTTTTTCAATCCCTAGAGAGTTATATCAAGCGGCATCATTACTTATGCAGAAGGGCCACTCGGAAGTGAGATTAGGGAAAGTCTATCAGATGATAGTTCAAGCAGGCAAACACAAATATCAGTTAGGAGAGAAGGAGGGACTAAGTGAATCAGAAATCAAGTGGTTAGCAACAGAACTGAGCCAGTGGTTGGGTTTGAAAATTAAAATAATTTTGACAGACGGTAAACAGAATAAATGGTTCTGAACATATCTCCCTAGCCCAAGCAAAGCATTCCCCTCTCAAACTGTGGGATGGGCGTCCCGCCCGTCCCCTCTCTATTGTGTGGGATGGGCGTCTCGCCCGAAAGCGTGTATTCCCCCAGCCGGCGACACACTCCCCCGCTTTCGGTCAATCTCATGCAGCCGAAAGGCCCGATCGCCCGTAAAATGCTATCAAAGGGATTTGGCAAGTAGCACTCATCCCAATCATCTGTTAACTTGGAGATATTGTTGTGGACTTATCGCTAATTCCGGCACAGCCGAAACCAGGACTGCTCAACGTCCTCATCGAAATTACCGCCGGTAGCAAAAACAAGTACGAATTTGATAAAGACTTACAAGCCTTTGCTCTCGATCGGGTGCTTTCTTCCTCAGTCCAATATCCGTGCGACTACGGCTTCATACCCAATACCTTAGCCGATGATGGCGACCCCCTCGACGGCATGGTCATGATGGATGAGCCCACATTTCCAGGGTGCATAATCGCAGCCCGTCCGATCGGAATGCTGGAAATGATCGACGGAGGCGACAGGGACGAAAAACTTTTGTGCGTTCCCGACAAAGACCCCCGCTATGCTCACTATAAGTCCCTCAAAGACGTAGCCCCCCACCGCCTGGACGAAATAGCCGAATTTTTTAGAACCTACAAAAATTTGGAGAAAAAAGTCACGGAAATTCTGGGTTGGCAAGATGTCGATCAAGTCATGCCCTTAGTGGAAAAGTGCATCGCAGCCGATCGCAAATAAGTCCCTAGCCCGCACTCCTCGACTGCAACCCGACTAAAAACTCAGAGGGCCCAACTCAAGGCGATGCTGCACGTCAGGCGATGCAGTCGAGGAACGGGTAGCTAGAAGGTCAAATCCTTCGTCAATGCCGAGTCACCGGAACGGCATTCCTGAAAACCCCGCCCCGGCCCCAATCTTGAAAAAAATACTACTCCTAGAGTAAGATTAAGCGCAAATTCTACCCCTGGAAAATGCGTTCTACGTTTGAGGAAATTTAACCCTAACAACTCTGGTTCGGCGCTATCTTAATCTCAGAATAGAGAACACGATCAACAGCCCGCAGGGTGGAAAAATAATCTCTCAAGCGACATCTCCTACACCAACCGGTACGGTTTAGGCTTGTAATAGCCCAAGTGTGCGGCACTCGAATGGTTTCCCGATCAAGCGCTTTATTATAGTACAGATTGCTAAAAACTAAAAAGTAAAAACTAAGATTTCAACTCCCAAGTTCCTGCCGCCAAAACTAAAAAAAATGCCAGATTCCGCACCCTCTCTAGCCAATCCACAGCCCTCCGATCGCAAAGCCACTATGGAAAATAGTCCTTTGACCGAGTTTGTCGTTCAGTTTTGGGGCGTGCGGGGCAGCATAGCCACCCCCGGCACCAAAACACTGCGCTACGGAGGCAACACCTCCTGTGTAGAAATGCGCTTGGGCAAAAAACGCCTGATTTTTGACGGTGGTACGGGCCTGCGAGTTCTAGGCCTCAATCTGCTGCGGCAAATGCCGGTGGAAGCCCATATGTTTTTTAGTCATACTCACTGGGATCACATTCAAGGGTTTCCGTTCTTTACTCCCGCCTTTATCCCAGGGAACTGCTTTCACATTTACGGTGCGATCGCCCCCAACGGCACTACAATCAAACACCGTCTTGCCGACCAAATGGTGCACCCCAATTTTCCCGTCCCCATCCAAGTCATGCAATCAGACCTCAAATTCAACGATTTGACGCCTGGGGATATTCTCGAACTCGACGATGTGAAAATAGAAACGGCACTGCTCAACCATCCCAACACCGCGATCGGATATCGAGTCACCTGGGAGGGACACACAGCCGTCTACTGCACCGATACAGAACATTTTCCCGATCGCCTGGACGACAACGTGTTACACCTCGCTCGCAACGCCGACGTGCTGATTTACGACGCCAACTACACCAACCAAGAGTATTACGACTTCAAAACCCCGAAAGTTGGCTGGGGACACTCGACTTGGCAAGCAGGAGTAGAAATAGCGAAAGCTGCTGGAGTCAAAAAAATCGTGATGTTTCACCACGATCCAGGCCACGACGACAATTTTCTCGATGGCGTAGAAGCAGAGGTGCAGGCAGTTTTCGCCAATAGCTGCTTAGCCCGCGAAGGCATGAGCATACCAGTAATTTAACCAAAAATAAATTCAGAATTATGAAACAGGAAAAACCCCGCAAACGTCGCAGAGTAGGCTTGCGGGGGCTTTACTCAACGTTGCTATTGTTGATAATTATCTGCTGTACCTGCGGCGGATGGGTTGCAGCTCAGACTGCCTATTCTCGCACTCCGGCGCGACTTGCTCAGGTGTCTTCGATCGAGGATACTGGTACGGTCGATCGCATCCCGGAACGCTACCAACTCGGACAGCAACTGTACCTAGAAAACTGCGCCACCTGTCACATCGCTTTACCGCCGCAAGTATTACCTACAGAAACCTGGCGCCGGTTGCTGCAAGATCCCCAACACTACGGACAAACCATCAAACTGCTAGTAGACCCGCCCCGCCTGCTAGTCTGGAACTACCTGCAAACTTTTTCCCGTCCCCAAGCCAAAGACGAAGAACTCGCCTATCGAGTCGCCAGTTCTCGCTATTTCAAAGCACTGCACCCCAAAGTCAAAATGTCACAACCCGCAAATATCAGCAGTTGCGTTACTTGTCACCCCGGCGCATCTCAATACAATTTCCGCAAGCTTACCGCCGAGTGGGAAAACTCTCCGTAGGGAATGCAGGAATTATCCACAAACTATTGAGTAGGGAGGTTATGCGAGCTGATTGGATCGTGGGTGTATCGCGCTAAGGCGGATGAAGAGATTTTAGGCCCACGGAAAGTCATTGTAATTATGTCATTCTGAGCGGAATTTACTTGCAGAGCGTAGTGTCAATCTCGACTCAAAAAAATTAAGATTTTCCCATATCTATGCTGCAACCCACCATTTGATCATATTCATAAGCTGTTACGCATTTAAACGACTAACGAACCAGGTAAGGTGCGTCAGAAGCGAACACTTACAGTTACAAGGGAAACGCTTATGTACGCTCCGCACCCTACAATCGTCCTTTAAATGTCGAACAGCTTAATCTCAACTCTCCCTAAATTTAGGACACACTTCAAACGCCAACTGTGAACGATAAAAACAGACATCAAACTCCATAAAAAAGTTTAACTGGCCTAAAATAATAGGCGGATCGTTAGATTTAGCCCAAGCAAAAGCCAAACGAACAGGTGGAAAATCGCTAATTTGTCCCACCACAGCTAAACCCCTTGCTTCCACTGGCGCAAGATTACCTGCTAACGGAATTGAAAGCGTTTGCTCCTCCCAAACAGCTCCCAACGCTAAACCAACATGGTACGGTAAAACATTAAGACTCGATCCCGTATCCAACAAACCCAAAGTCTCCGAAATACAATCCCGATAGCTTAAAGTTATGGGTACACAGGGAAAATAATTAGTTTCTCCTGCTTGATTCCTTCGTTCGATAAAAGAAAATCGTTTAGAATATCGCATTTTATTTCGTTTCTTCTTGTTCTAATAAGCTCATTAATTTCTGAGCAGCATCACCATAATCATAAGGCGACCAAACACGATAACCCGCGCCATTATCCAATGGCTTTAACATTTCTTCTTTCGCCAATTCAGCCATTAAAAATTGCATCATTTGAAACTTCTCGGCAGGGGATAACTGCCGAAGTTGGTCTAATAATTCAAGATTTGACATAAAACGCCATTGAATTCATTTTTCTATCTTACCACGACCTTGAGGTTTAAACCACTCCAAAACATCACTGTCTATGCGTAAGGTGAGTTGAGCTTTAGTCTGAGGGTTGGGCAAACCTCGCCGAACTACTGCTAAGCGCAAACATTTTAGGCGTAATTTCAGGGCAATCAGATAAATCAATATCTCGATCGCTTATGGCATCGAGGCGTTGCCAGTCAGTTTGAGATTTGCTCGAAGTAAATTCGTTGTTCATATTTGGTTGCTGTAAAACACCAACTAAACAGGCAAAAATAGTTCGTAAAAACTAATTTCAATCTCTGGAAAAGCTAGCATTCTAATCACAGCATTATCTGCAACAATTATCTCAGATTGATAGCCTCCCGGTGCAGGATTCCGGTAAATATATGCCTCGCGGGCCGCTACATCTAATATCCAATATTCAGCGATATTTGCTCTCGCATAAATCGGGGCTTTTTCCCGGCGGTCAATTGGTAAGGTCGAATAGGAAACTTCAATTAACAGCAAGATTTCGCTAGGATTTGGGTGATGGTCGCGATAATCTCCCGGATCGATACCAACAATAGCTATATCGGGTTCCGGTTCCGAAGTTGCTAAAGTAATTGACAACTGCACGCGAATAGCTGCTAAATCTCTTAGCAGGTGTTGTAGATATCGATCGCTGCGTTGGGTTGTAGCAGCATGGGGTGGAGTTTGTGCGCTCATTTCAACAATTCTCCCATCTAGCAATTCAATCTTATTACCTTCAGTGAGAATGCCAGCTTCAATCATGCGGTGATATTCTTCAACTGTCCAGATTTTTTCTCTTGTTGCTGTCATAATCTTTGCCTGCAAAAGCTTACTGAATATTATATCAATTGCGAATTCAATCAAAAAACACTGATTTGTCCGGCGTTGGTCGAGCACCCTTTTGAAAGCGTTCCCAAGACTGTTTTAATTGAGCAGGATCTGGATATTCGCGATCGTAAACCACCAGGACATTCGTCAAATTCCGTCCCGGCGGCAATAAAATCTGCCCTTGATGAGCCAAACCCACGGAAGCACCACCGTCCAAATTCATCGCTTCAAAACAGCCGTAGCACGGGCGAGGGCGGGACGCCATCGCTTGCACAACTTTAGCTTCTGCTTCCAAAGACAAACTATCAAAAAAAGTTACCAAAAATAACTTATCTCTCGAAGCCGGAAAGCCGATCGCCGTTATCGAGCCCACGCCCACAACATGAGAATCTTTAAAACCTTCCGATAAAGGAGACAGCCAAACTTTCTCCCCTTTAACCAATCTCGGCCCGCAAGTCAAAGAAAACCAATATTGACTCCAATCCGGCTTACCCTCATCAATAACTGCTACACAAATACTAGACAAGTCTCGACATTTGCTTCTTACTTCATCGGGAGCATGGGAGCGGTTATCCCTCAGTAAGCTTTCACGGTTTAGCCAACCGCGA
>NZ_JAUBPT010000152.1:0-19247 GCF_036700905.1 Microcoleus sp. S13_C3
TACTCACGCTCGATCTCGGATGATTCACTTTTATCCCCTCAATCTGCCTATGTGCCAGTTGGGGTGCGGAATGTGGGCTATATCTTGCTTGACAGGGTGTTTCACTGAATCTAACGCCGATCGCCCACAACCGTTAATCGGAATCGATCGGGCGGAACAAAGGTGATTCCCCGGCGCGCCGGACGAATTGGCCGATCGAGATTCGATACAAACTCACGGGAAGACAGCACCGTTGCTAAAACGAGCTTCATTTCAAACATCGATAGCGCCATCCCGATGCAGCTTCGACTCCCGCCTCCAAACGGTAAAAATTCAGAGGCGGAAAACTTGCGATCTAAAAAGCGATCGGGATTGAACCCGGCCGGATTTTCGTAGGTTTCAGGCCGACGGTGCGCCAAATAGACACAGGGGATTAAAATCGTTCCCGGTTGATATGTATAGCCTTCGAGTTCGATCGTCCGTTTCACCTTGCGCGGCTGCGAAATTAAGGCAATTGGATAAACCCGCAGCGCTTCCTTGCAGACTGCTGTTAAGTAGGGCGACTGCGAAAGTGCGATCGGATCGGGATTCTCGCCCAATTCATCCAATTCCTTCCGCAACCTAGCAAGGCATTCGGGAAACTGATGCAGCCAGTAAAACGCCCAAGTCAACGCCGATCCAGTCGTTTCATGTCCCAATAACAACAGCGTCATCAACTGATCGCGCAATTCTCGATCGCCGAGGGATTCGCCTGTGTCGTCGCGGGCCATCATCAACACCGACAGAATATCCGTGCGAGACGAATCGAGAGAATGCGATCGCCTCTCGGCAATTTCCGCATAAATCAGCGAGTCAATCTCCGCCATCTGCTGCAAAAACTGCCCCCACGGACTCCAAGAACCCAAATTTTGTTGCAACGGTTCAAAGAAAAATTGTAGGGAGTACAGCTCAGAGGTAATCGCCTCTAAAAGCTTGCTGAGCAATTGTTTCAGGCGTTCGTAGCGCTCTCCCGGCACTAATCCAAACACGACTTGCAAGATTACTTCCAGCGAAATTTCTAACATTTCTTCGCGGACTGCGATCGCATCTGGGGCTTTCCAGTCGATCGTGTGCTTTTGCGTCAAATCAACCATCAAATGCCCTTGACTGTGCAACTGTTCCCGATGCAGCGCGGGCATTAATAGCTGTCGCTGTCGCAGATGTCGCGACCCTTCATTCATTATTATGGATTCATTTCCGACCAGGGGGCGAAATACGTTGGTCACTTTGCCAAACTCAAAGGCATCGGCTAACGTCGTAAACACCGCCTGAATCGCTTCTGGACTGCCCAGAAACACCACGGGGGGGGAAGCGGGCCCCAACACGCGGGCGGTAAATGTATCGCCGTATTTGGCCGAGTAGCGATCGAAAAATGCGATCGGGTCAGCTACCAGCGAAAGCGTTTGGAACAAAGCAGGAGAACGAGATCCGGTAGGCAGCGTCATTCGATTTTAGATTTTAGATTTTGGATTTTGGATTGACTTGCGCGAGATAAATTCGGGGGCGTGAGGATTTTAGATTTTAGATTTTGGATTGATTCCACGGATAAATCACGTGGCGGGTACCACCTTTGAAATTCTTGGTCATTGAAAAACTGGCGATACAGCAATATTTCTAGTGTATTATCGATCGACCTTGCACCCTGAAATTTATCTGCGATCGATTGCGAAGGCAAGTAGCAAAAATAGTAATGCTATCGAGATCGATCGCAGATTGTATGGCTAGCTTCCCAGCCTAAACTGCTAAAAGTTGTAGTTTTAGATAAAATGGATGCTAGCGATCGTGTGTTTGGCTTTCTGCTCACGAAAATCAAATGACCGAAAGCATCCAGGATACAAGCCCCCGGATTCATTCCGAAAGCAGACTCAGGACCGGGGAAATAAAAAACCTGTATCCGATGAAACTTGCCCCCCGAATTTATCCGTGGGGTCAATGCTTCTATTCTAAAATCTAAAATCTAAAATCTAAAATCTAAAATCTAAAATCGATTGACTTTGGGATACAATTGTTGTAAAAGCTGGTAGCCAGTTGGCTGAATTTGTTATGACATTAACATCCCGTGTTGTTCATAGCGACCCCGATATTCTGGGGGGAACCCCTGTTTTTGTTGGGACTCGTGTACCAATGAGAACCCTACTTGATTATCTTGAGGCTGGTGATTCATTAGAGGTATTTCTAGACCATTTCCCTAGTGTCAGTTGGGAACAGACAATTGCAGCTCTTGAATTAGCCAAGGAGATGCTGACAGCCTATGCGAATCCTGCTTGATGAATGTGCCCCACTACCTTTAAAACGGGAACTTGCTGATTACGAGGTACGCACAGTTGTTGAAATGGGATGGTCAATCGATTTTAGATTTTAGATTTTAGATTTTAGATTTTAGAATAGAAGCATTGACCCCACCGATAAATTCGGGGGGCAAGTTTCATCGGATACAGGTTTTTTATTTCTGGACGGATGAATCCGGGGGCTTGTATCCCGGATGCTTTCGGTCGAGAAAAAAGAACGGTCATTGAAGTCGGAGGTTATTAAAAGTTGTCTAGGCGACGCAGCACAACAACGTCAATGCACCCGATCGCACAGAGGTTATTTGTTGGGAACGGAGGTAGTCTGCAGCGGGTGATTGACACCGTTAGATCGCTCTATTCCTGCGAGGGTGGGTTCGCAGATTGTACGGCTAGCTTCCCAACCTAACATGACTGTTTTACGCTCTACTCCCCAGCCATAGCCACCGATTTCTCCAGATTCTCGAATGACTCGGTGACATGGAATTAGATAGCCGATAGGATTGTTACCGATCGCATTTCCTACAGCTCTAGCAGCAGTTGGGCGTGCTACCATTTGAGCTATAGTCTGATAGGTGGCGATCGCACCAAATGGCAATTGCAAAAGTGCTCGCCAAACTTGAATCTGAAAGTTAGTGCCTTTTACCAAGAGCGTTAGTGGTTTTTGCTCGCTGAGAGTTTCTGAATTGAAAATCAGGTCGCGCAATGATTGAGTGGCTTGCTCATCACGAATGATTTCAGCATTTTTCCAGGTCAATCGCAGTCTTTGTGCAGCGGTTTGTTCGTCTGTTGTATCCAAGAAATAAAGATTACAAATACCACGGGTAGTTGTCGCGATTAGAGATGTGCCAAAGGGGGTATCATGAATGCCATAGCGAATTTGTAAACCTGCTCCGCCTGCTTTGAACTCCCCTGGTGACATTGCTTCCAAGTTCACAAATAAATCGTGTAATCGTCCGGGACTCGATAGTCTCACGTCCAATGTTAGGTCGAGAAGGCTTTTAGTCTGAGTGATTTTTGACTTGGCATATTCAACTGTCAGATATTGCAAAAACCGCTTGGGGCTAATGCCGGCCCATTGAGTAAATAGCCGTTGAAAATGATATTCACTCAGTCCTATGTGTTGGGCCACAGTTGCCAGATTGGGCTGGTTTAGGTGGTGTTGTCGCATAAAGGCGATCGCCCGAGCAATCCGGTGATAATCTTCGCTAGCATAGACACTCGCATTCTGCATCGAAATCATCTAGTCTAAGTCAAGGGAATTTTGATGTTTCCTCACTTTAGCGATAGAGTAGGCTCAAAGCCACCCGTTTCTTGCGGTGAATGCAGCCAGTCAGCCGATTTTAGATTTTAGATTTTAGATTTTAGATTGAAGAGATTGAAGAGATTGAAGAAAGCGACCTCATTGCTAAACCCGGGGGCTTGCGATTTTAGATTTTAGATTTTAGATTGAAGAGATTGAAGAAAGCGACCTCCTATCGTTTCCGGTTGGGTGGGAATGATCGAGTCAAGGTCAATAATTCCACATTCCCCCACGGATCACTCCCCACTCCCCATCATTCCGGTGTTACCGGAATTGATATCACCCTCCGCGCAACTGCGTCACCAAGTGAACTAATTCGGGTAAAATTAGCTTTTCCACAGCTAGTTTCACGCCATTGCTAGATCCAGGAAGAGAAAAGACTAACTTGCCTTTATACACGCCTGCCACTGCCCGAGAGGCGATCGCCCTCGAACCAATTTCTTGATAGCTCAAAAACCGAAATATCTCCCCAAATCCCGGTAAAATCCTGTCTAGCAAACTCTCCATCACATCGTAAGTCGTATCTCGGGGAGCGATGCCCGTGCCGCCGTTAAAAATGATTGCATCCACATCTTCACGCTGGGAAAACGCCTGCATTTGCAATACAATTTTTGCCGCATCATCTTTAACAACAGTGTAAGCTACCACAGAGTGACCCGCATCTTTTAGCAGCTTCTTAGTTAACAAGCCGCTAGTGTCTGTTTCAGCAGAGCGCGTGTCGCTAACAGTAATGATAGCGCAATTTACGGTTATTTTAGATAAGTCGGGGTGAGGAATTTGCGTCATATAACAGATATTGAAGGAAAAAGGAAGAAGCAAGAAGGAATCAGGAAAAGGGAAAAGGGAAGAGGGAAGAAGTCATTAGTTAGTTGCGATTTATTGGTTATTAGTTATTCATTATCAAATAACTAATAACCAATAAGCTGTGGCGGCATTTAAATTGTATGTCCAAAAAAATTAAAGTCTTGTGGGTTGGGCGTCCCGCCCGCCCTGAATATACAATTTAAATGCGCGACAGCTTAACCAATGCCCCATATCCCATGCCCCATGCCCCATGCCCTATTCCCCATCAATTATGCCTTGCTAAATCCTAAGCCGTTTGATTCCGAGTAGCGTTCCATGAAACGCATAAATCGATCCCATTCTTCGGGACTTCTCATTAGATAAAGAGCTTCCAAACCCGCAGGCTGACCGTTGATGAACTTAGCCTTAACCTCGCGAGTGAGGAGTTCGCCTTCTTCGTCGATCATGTACATTCCAGTAATGTCTTCGGTACTGGTACTGCTGAGAGCTTTGGGATTTTCAAAGATAAAGGTGGCAGTGCCTTGAGCTCCCGTTTTAGAACGGGTTAGGCGCACTTCGGGTACAGCATCTTCGTCTATACCCCGAGAAAATTGAATTTTAGCCATAATCTGACAGTCGAACCTTAATAAGGATTGCTTAATTTCTTAATGTTTAATCATAAAACGATTCGGGTACTCGCAAATCAAGACTTGGGAGAGTGGAAGCGGGCGAGAGTGGGTGAGAGTGGGTGAGAGTGAGGCAATCGGAGACAAGGGCGAGGGGATATGGCTTGGTTCTTTGTACCCTAAGTTCTCCTATCCCTTGTCTCCCAATTCCCTTAGACGATGTAGGGAGAGTTAATTGGCTCGGCCCGCTTTGTGGCTACCAGAGTTTGGTAGATGAGGGCGGATATCTCGCCGCGGGTGATGTCGTGGGCGGGGGAAAGCTTTTCGCGCGCGGGATAGTTGACCACGAGTTTGCGCTCTGTGGCGGTTGCTATCTCGTCGGTGGCAAAACTGGGAATCTGAGATCGATCGACATAAACGCTCAAAGAATTGGGGTTGCCGCCGCCCAACTGCAAGCCGTTTACCAAAGAAACGATCGCCTGAACTCTAGTCAAATTCTGCTCCGGGCGAAACGTCCTGTCGGGGTATCCAGCCAAAAAGCCAGCTCGATTAGCTTGGTCGATCGCTCCCTTGGCCCAAAAATCCGCCGCCACATCCTTAAAAACCGTCGCCTCACGGCGCGGCACCAATTCAAACGCCTTCGCCAACATAGCCGCATACTGAGCTCTAGTTACAATCTCGTAAGGTTGAAAAGTGCCGTTGGGAAACCCGCTAACAATATTCATCTTTGCCAAGCGCTCAATAAAATCCTTAGCCCAATGCGTGCTGATGTCGCTGAAATTTACCCCGCCAGGAGTCGGAGTTGCCGTCACATTGTCCAAATCAAATAAACCTTTCATCCGCGAAGAGTTGAGCTGATTTCCCACCGCAGAAATCTTAACCCCAGTCGCGTTTTGCAAGTCTAATTCACCGTTATTCTGAAAAATATTGCCGCCCAAATCTTGAGCAGTACCAATATCTGGCAGCGACTTCCCCACCGCAGTCAAACCGTCTTCCGTATTTTTTTCGATGCGATTTTTGCGTAAAATCGGCTTAGATTCCCCTGATAAAACTATACCGGAGCGATTTTCCAAAATTTGGTTATCAGCAATCAAAGGAGCCGACTGAGCTTGCAGAGAGATGCCGAAACCCGTCTTTTGAAAAATATTGCGCCGTATTACTCCCTTAGCAGTTCCCGCCGTAATTACGCCAGCGGCTGAGTTTTCCACAAATATGTTGTCGAGAATCGCAGGATTAGCAGTGCCCGTGGCAAAAATGCCTTCGCGCTTGCATTGAGTGAAAGTGCAGTTAGCCACAGTCGGAGAAGTTGACTCAACCCAGACTCCCGTGCCGCGACTATCGGGATTAGTGACAGTTACTCCGCGCAGTTCCGAGTTAGTTGCTAGCAGTATCGTGATATTTTGGCTTGCAGCGGTGGGACTGACAAATTTGCCACTTCCTTGAATTAGAGTGCCTCTACCTTTGTTAGTTTCATTGCCAATAACTTTTACTCCCGATGGAATTTCCAAGGGGAATTTTTCGCCACTAGCAGCGCTGTAAGTTCCCGGTGATAACTGAATCGTAGTTCCCGATGCAGCGCGGGCGATCGCGCGGGCTATAGTTTTGAATGGAGCCGATTGGGTGCCGGCTGCGGAATCACTGCCTGTTTGCGGGTTGACGTAAAGTGTTGTCATGTTTTTGTTGAAGAGATAATTGGCGATCGAGCTTTTGTGCAATTTTCATTGTCTGTGAACTTGACCCTGGATCTATATTCACCTTTGATTGCGGAGATTATTTAATTGCACGATATCCGCAACATCACCCATCAGGAGTGGCAACCGCAAGGGGATTCCCCCTACAAAAGACTGTATTTCTCATTCCCACCAACAGCAGAACCAGACTTATTTAAAAAGTCCGGGATCTGGGGATTCTCTTTTTTCCAGATGTTGCCAAAACAACTAAAATTTCGATCGCCTCCACCGGAAAATCGAACGTCTTGCTGTTATGTACGATCGAGCGAGATTCCCTGACCAAAAACCTTAACCGCTTCAGCCAAATCAGTTTCACCCATCAAAATGCAGCGTCTTAGCAAATCGATATCCAGCGTTTCCAATCCTGACAGTTGACTCTGAATTACTTGCTCGTAGCCATCTTCGCGGAGATGATACAGCCGCAGCGTGCCATCTTCCCAAAACCAGATTTCAGGCACGCCCAAAGCTCGATATTTTGGCAACTTGCTCAGTCCACCGCTAGTATAAACCACCTCGATCGACAAATCGGGAATCAACTTAGGTTCTCCCAAACAAAACGATTTGTCTGCTTGAGTTGAAGCTTCTGGCGTCTTCTCCTGCGTCATTGAACCAGAAGGGTAAAACTTAATACCTTGTTGCAGCAGAAAAGTAGTCACCAAGTAACCAATGATTTCAGAAAAATTTTCGTGTTGGAATCCCGGCATCAGAATCTCGATCGCCCCTGCAAAAAAAGACAACTTTATGCCAGGGGAATCTTCCGAAACCTTCTGGATTAACTTGAATTGCTCCCAAGTGCCGTTGAGCACCACTCGCCCATCGAGAGTTTCCCGATCGAGAACTTGTGTCATTGACTCGCACCATTATCTCTTATCGGCATTATAACGCATTGGGCGATCGCTCCTAAAGAATCTCCATACAGCAATTGTAGCTTCAGAATCCGAACAGCTCTTTCTAGTTCCCAGCCTCTTCCTGGTAACGCATATTCCAAAGCTCTGTCTCGCCTTAATTCCCGGTCAATTTCACAATACAAGACGCATCCAAAACCACTACAATTTCATTCTGAAAAACAGCACAGCTTGTCATTGCTGAAGCTAAAGCGGGAATTTTCCCTTGTTTGAGAGAAAGCATCGCCTGCGGTGTAGAATCAAAGTCATCGATCCAGCCGTAGTCCTCTACATAATCAAGAGTCAAAGCATTGCGATCGACCATCCAAAAATCAACTCCATATTGATTAATGAAACTTTGCAATACAGCTCGATCGGGAGTGTATTGAGCGCGAATTAAATCGTTAACTCGCTGCCGATATCTGCTGTAGTAGCCTTTCTGATACGGCACTGCATATTCCTTTGCCACCAGAACAGAACGCTGACTAAAGGTTGGCAAATTATCAGTCTCTGCCGCGATCGAAGCAATCAGGATATCTTTAGGTTTTTGCTCAATAAATTTGTACAAACCCGGCATTTTACCTTCTACATACCCGACTGTGGGAAATTTTTCAACCAAGCAGGGATAAAGGACAACGGCGATAGCGATTGTGGCTGTCGTAATTAGTGCAACGATTTTTTTTACATCAAATCTTGTTGCGCTTTTTAATGCCAAATGACCGACTCCATCGATAATTAAAGTTAGGGAAATCGCACTTATAAAAACAATAATAAATCGCAAACTGTAAGCCGTGTAGCGACCTGGTTGATACAGCTTAAAAATGGTAGCATGAGCAGCAAAAAACATCGCCGAAGATGCTAAAAATAGCTGAAGCAAAAGCCAGATTTGGCGTTGAATCTGATTTGCTAAGGGAAAAGCCGATCGCAAAAACAGCAGCAGCGGAAATAACAGCCCGACACAGTGAGTTACATGCGTAAACAGCGACTTGGGAAACATCCCGCTGCCCCGCCCTGTCAGCCAATAATCTACCGGGTTTGGACGAAAAAAAGCATTTCTGCCCTCTGGTGCAAATTCGCCCATTTGCTTCGCTTCTGCTGCGGTATAAGTTGGGCCAAATTCAGAGTTATCTAAGGCATAGGGCAGCATTACTAAAAAGATTACTCCTAAACCTGTAGTGCAAAATAGGTAATTTGTTCGATCGCCCGACAAGCGCAAACCGCCGTTTTTCCAGCATAGCAGCCGCAAAACTAAAATTCCAGCAGCAACCAAGGCGTAAGGAGGATAGAATAGTCCGATAAGCGCGATCGCCCCTAAACAAGGCAGCAAGGAACTGCGCGATAAATAATATAAAAAAGCCAGAAATATCGGATATATAAAAGCTCTTGGCGTTGTGGAAGCCAAATCATCGGTCATCCACATATGCTGATTTAGCAGCAAAGATGCAATAAATCCAGTCATCGGCACTGGCAGCATTTCTAGGCAAAGGCCAAAACCGTAATAAGTGGAGATTAAGCCGAGAAATAGCGGCAATATTTTGTGAAATAATAGCGGGTGAATGCCAATTGTTGCGGCTAATTTGTAGAGCGTGCTGTATCCTGCGGGGGCGACTGATTGAAAGTAATTAGCAATGAAATCGTTGGGGAATAATTCAGGATCGACAAACCGCATCATCCAGAAAACGTGCTGCCTCGCATCGTCTTGCACCATATACTCGGCGCTAAAGACTTGCTTGAGTCCTAAAGTAGCATAAACTGTGGCAAATGTCAAGCTCAGAGCCAACCAAAATATTGTGTGCGATCGGGATTTGCGATCGACTGTAGCAGTCAGAAATTTGTGCAACCGAGCTATTAATACCATTTGAGATTTTAGATTTTAGATGTTAGAATTGGGAATGACTGATTTTCAAAAGTACGATTATATCATGCCCGCTCAATAACCCTAATAAAAAGTGTTTGCCGTAAGGAATAAAGTCCTCACGACAAACCGCTTTATTTTCAACTTCGCCCGATTTTAGATTATTTTCCAGGCCGCACACCCGCAATTTTAAGCCGAATCCGATACAGACTTGTACTTCCGGTAATATAAAGCGTTTTGCGATCGCTTTCTCCCCAGGCTAAATTAGTCGCCGTCTCAGGCACAGAAATCTTCCCCAAAAGCTTGCCATCCCGCGAAAAAATCCACACTCCCCCCGGCCCGGTGCTGTAAACATTCCCCTCTACATCAACTTTTAAACCGTCGGGAACTCCGCCTTGACTAGCATCTTTTAACTCCGCAAAAAGCTGCTCATTTGTAACAGTTCCGTCTGGTTTTACATCAAAAACGGCAATGTATCCGGCTTCCGAATTGTTGACATAAAGTTTTTGCTCGTCTGGTGAAAAAGCGATGCCGTTCGGCAGCACCAAATCCTTAACCAGCAGAGTTAATTTTCCGTCTAGTGCCAGCCTATAAACACCGTAAAAACCCAATTCTTCCTGGTCTTTACTAACACCGTAGGACGGATCGGTAAAATAAATGCTGCCGTCGGATTTAACCACCAAATCGTTCGGGCTGTTGAGCCGCTTGCCCTCGTATCTATCCGCCAATGTGATAACTTTGCCGTCCTTTTCTGTGCGGGATACGCGGCGATTTTCGTGTTCGGCAGTAAGTAAGCGGTTTTCTTTGTCTAAAGTATTCCCGTTGGCTTTTCCCGAAGGGCGGCGAAATACCTCAACTTGCTGATTTGAGCCAAATTTATAGATAATATTGGCGGGAATATCGCTGAACAGCAAAAAGCCGTCTGGATGCCAAATCGGGCCTTCTATAAATTGGAAGTCGCCAGCTAGTTTTTCTAATTTTGCGCTGTCATCGAGAATATCTTGCACGGTGTTTTTTTTCTCTCTGTTTTCCGTTTGGGCGGTCAAGGTTGTCAAATCAGATGTTAATTGGTTGGAAAAATTGCTGTCAGTGAAAGGTTTTAACAGATGATTTTTGAAAAGCGTGTTGCTGAATGCGAGAGTCAAAAATATAAACAAGAGGCTGAGGGTAGCAATTTTGGCTGTCATGTTTGCCTTGTTAATTGCATTGAGTGAGAGTCGTAGTAAAAGCGATCGTACCGCACCTATCTTAAAGAGTTTCTGCTTCTTTCAATCATTTTCTTATCTAAACTACAAGCTTAGCATAATCTCCTAACCATTCTGACTTGGGGTTCAATTCAAATTTCGTCACTTCTATCATCGCCAACAGCAAAATTTTCTTTTTCAATGCTTGTTTGCGATAAGCAACAGCATCTTCTTCTAGTCTTACATAATTTTCCCAGGAAATATCTCTCAGTAAAGCTATCCCTAGATCGGTCTGCATTCGCTGTCTCCAGTTTAAATGATTTTGCAAAAGGTTATCTAAGCTAGAGATAGGATGGTAAATTCTGATTTTTTTGCCATTTCGCCAAAAACCATAAGCAATACTATCTGTAATATTGACTTCTCGGTTAATATTCGCTAACTCCCATCTTTGCTCCAAAGCACTTAAAATAACAGCTTGTCTAGAAAATGATTCGCCATTTGCCTTGAAAACTTGACACACTTCAGCGTAGCAATAATGTTTTGGGTGAGCAAAACACCTGGCAAATCCTGGGTTAGCACCGGTTGTATAATCAATTAATTGAACAAACCCTAAACTTTCTAATTCTAGAGTTTGTTGTTCCAACCAAGTAAAACTTAGCAAAGGATAGTCTTGCAAAATTGCTGGTTTATAATCGAATCGATCGGGTAAACTTCTCAAAATTTTTTCTTTTGTATCAGACAACAACCACAGAAAGCCAAAAACTAGAAAAAAAGTAATTGTGCTTCCCTCCTGCCATCCAAGCGCAAAAAAAGCTATGACAATTGTCAAGCCTGATGAAAGTAGGTAATTCCTGATTTGCGACCAGAAATTTTGCGTTCCTTCAGTTAATTTACTCATGGCTGATTCAAATGAAACGTGAAATCAAGATTTACTACCTGCCTGGATTACAACCTAAATTCCGCAAGTTGGGGAAGAGAGGAATGGTATTTTTATAGGATGAAATCTATAGCATCTACCATTAGAGTACAATATCTAGACCCCTGCGGTCTAGTCGCGGGAATCATCCACCAAACGGGTCTGCATGAATAAGCTGTTCTGCATTTAAATTGTATGTCAAAAAATAATCCAACTCTTGTGGGGTGGGCGTCCCGCCCGCCTCGAATATGCAATTTAAATGCGCGACAGCTTATTACTGGAATGACAGGTTTAACCGTAGCACAGATAGCCACGCTGAAAGCTCTGGGCGCTATAGAAAAAGGCGAAATAGTTTAGGGGGCGACAAGCGCCCCAGAACCAAGATAAATAAAGGGTTGTAGGATTGAGATTGTTGCGTTTCACTTCGTTGAACCCAACCGATAGATCAACTATAGCAATCCTAAATGATTTGCTTGCATTATACGCGAGCTTTCTGGCTCGCACAGCAAGGATTCTGGTCTCGCTCGATTTTGCGACTGATGCGAGGATTGCTATATATAACCATTCTGAGGTTTGTAGGAAGGACTTTAGTCCTTAAAGTTTATTTTGGAGGACTGAATTCCTCACTACGAACCAATTTGTAGTAAGTAAAGTGCTGTCAACTGTTAAGCTGGAAATGACACGAATAGAAATGCAATACCGATCGCGATCGCACCGATACCCATGACAAAAGACCAGAAGCGGTGATAACTCTTAACCGTCGTACCGCTATCGCTTTCAAGCTGAATCAAATCCATCCAAGGTGCAACACCCCGGCGGAACCAACCCAAAGTCCTAACATCCATCCCAATCAAACTTTTAACCCGTTTCATGCCAAACAGAAAATTACCAATTGGGCCAAAACGAGAAGCATATCGCAGATAAATCATTCCCGTTCTGTCTTGCAATTTCAAATCAGAACCAAACGCATAACCCGCATCGCCGCGACCAATTAATTCGCCTTTTAGTTGCGCCGGTTGACCCCGCAAAGGACTTGCATAAGGGTCAGACATTAAGGTTAAAACATCTAAGTGTTCTGCTTGTTCGTAATTGGGGAACATCACCAAAGTCTTGAGCAAAATTCCCACGCCCAAACCGATTAAAGGACAAGAAATCATCATCATCGGGTTTACAGCATACAGCGCAATGCCGATCGCAAAACCCACCGCTAACCCCAGAGTTTCTGCACTGTACAGCAGTACATCGAACACAAAATTGCCGTACAATTTCCGCTTGCTCAAATCGTTGCCTTCGCCGACAATTCGGCCCATATCAAACTCAATATCCAAGCCTAATTGTTCGGCATAAGTGCTCAAAGCGCGAACTCGTTTACCAGTCAGCGGGTGAGTCGAGTTCAACTCCATCCACCAACCCCACGGATTAAACATATCCCACAAAAACACTCGCCCAATCTTTTCTGGTTCCGAAGAAATCCTGTAAGCAGTGCCAGTAGAGGTGGCAGCTTTGGCATCGTAAATGCCTAAAGCGCGAGTTCCTTCTAATAAGCTGCTGGGTTCTGTTGCTCTTTGTCCTTCTTCCAAAATACCGTAAGCAATTTTTACCAAAGCGCGAGACAAAGCATTGGGGTTGCCAGTAGTTTCGGCGGCAAAATGGTCGGCAAAATATTCTCGCGTCCGCGACAAATACAGCAATAAATAAGTGCCGGCGATGTAAAACAAATAAGCGACAGCAGCTACCGTACCGGCCGCATCTTTAGCTTTGTCACCACCACTTCGATCCATCCTTTGAGCTGTAGTGTAAATTAAATAAGTAATCTGCACCAAAGTCGAAGCTAAGGTCATTACTGCAAAGTCCCAGTGGACGATGTGACCGAGTTCGTGGGCGTAAACAGTGGCAATTTCCTCGTCGTCTAAATAGGTGAAAAGACCTTGACTGACGACTAAGCGAGCGCTGTTGGGAAATGAACCGTAAGTAAAAGCAGTAGGGTTTTGGTCGTCGATAATTCCTAAACGCGGATAAGAGAGTTTTTTCTGCTTGCAAACCTTCTGAATAACTTTAGCTGTTTCGGGACTTAGGCTTTCTATTTCTGCTAGGGAAACCCAGCGAGTATGGTATAGCCAATTTTGGGTTAAGTCCATCAAGTAAGGCGATAGGAAAAAAGCAGCGATGTTGAAAATTAGAGTTATGGGAAGTGCGATCGCCAATCCGGCGACTGGATCGGGGCTGTTGAGAATCAAAACAGAGGCTAAAGATAGCGCTAACACCATACCAAATAGCATGGTAATGGTGACGCCGGAAGCTAAAACAAGATTTCCGCCAGTTTTCTGTATCAGTTTAACGCCGGCTTTGCGCGATCGCCCTGCCTTGCGTAAAGGGGCATGAGATGACATAATAATCTCCAAAGGTTATTGACAAAGGGAAATGCTCGTGGGATTTTATCTATACTTCACTGTTTTAACCTGTTAATGCCGATTACTGTAAGGGGTCTCAACAAAAATATAGAATTTCCTTGAGAATTGTTAAAACTGAAAACCGCCCCGAAATTTATTTCTGGGGATTCAATTCAAAACTCAAAACCCAAAACCCAAAACTATTTAAAATTTACTGCCATGTCTATTATTGAAATTGCCCAAAAAACCCGCGTATCTGCTAGAAAATTGGCAGTTTTGTCCGCAGATGCCAAAAATCAAGCTATTGAGGCTATTGCGAAAGCTTTAGAAGCTGCTGCGCCGGATATTTTGGCAGCGAATTCGGCTGACTGCAAGGCGGCAAGCGCGGAGGGAATAGCGAAACCGCTGTACGATCGCCTCAAGTTGGATGAGAGCAAGTTGAAAAGTGCGATCGCGGGCGTGCGAGATGTTGCGAAACTCCCAGATCCCGTAGGTTCCGTGCAAATTCACCGTGAATTGGATACAGGATTAATTCTGAAGCGCGTCACCTGTCCTTTGGGCGTTTTAGGCATTATTTTTGAAGCGCGCCCAGAAGCTTTAATTCAGATAGTATCCTTGGCAATCAAATCAGGAAACGGCGTAATTCTCAAAGGTGGCAAAGAAGCAGTCCGTTCCTGCGAAATCTTGACAAAAGTGATACATCAAGCATTAGCAGAAACAGCGGTTAATCCAGAAGTCGTGCAGTTGCTCACCACGCGGGAAGAAACAATAGAACTGCTGAAAATGGATGAATATGTAGATTTGATTATTCCCAGAGGTTCTAATTCCTTCGTGCGGTTCGTGCAGGAAAATACCAGAATTCCCGTGTTGGGACACGCCGACGGCATTTGTCATTTGTACGCAGACAAAGCGGCGGATATTCAGAAAGCAGTAGAGATTTCTGTCGATGCAAAAACTCAGTATCCAGCCGCATGCAATGCCATTGAAACTTTGTTAGTTCATAGTGCGATCGCCCCCAAATTCCTGCCCCCAGTTGCCGAAGCTTTGCAGCAGAAAAAAGTCGAATTGCGGGGAGACGAAAAAACTCGCGCCATCCTAGAAAATATTGCCGAAGCAAATGAAGCGGATTGGTCTACAGAATACAGCGATTTGATTTTGTCAATCAAAATAGTAGATTCTGTGGAAGAGGCAATTAATCACATCAATACTTACGGTTCGAGACACACAGATGTTATTGTGACCGAAGATAGCGAAGTCGCAGAAACTTTTTTAAATGGAGTCGATGCGGCCGGAGTTTATCACAATTGTTCGACTAGATTTGCCGACGGTTTCCGCTACGGTTTCGGTGCAGAAGTGGGGATTAGCACGCAGCAACTGCCACCTCGCGGGCCAGTGGGTTTAGAGGGGTTGATTACCTATAAGTATCGAGTTGTTGGGGATGGCCATGTTGCCGCGAGTTATGTGGGGAAGGATGCGAAGGGGTTTACTCATCGGGATTTGTAAATTCTCGATAGGCGATCAAACCAGACAATAAAAAAGCCTGTAGGGGCGGGTTTTACCAACAATATTTGATGTTCACGAACAATTTATATAAACCCGCCCCACACAGCAGATAATCCAGATTAACATGAGGTTCGATCGAATGCCAAAAATTTAGATTTGGAGGTGTCGTTGGGTGGGGGCGGGTTTATTATATTTTTGGTTTCTAACTATAGATGGTGGGTAAAACCCGCCCCTACGATATCCTGTAGATACTAGACCTCTTGCAAAAATAATTAGGACGGGCTCTCCGGCCCGTCCCACAAGAAGAAATAACTCTTGTGGGACGGGCCGGAGAGCCCGTCCCATCAATTAATGAAAGGATTTTTGCAAGAGGTCTACTGAATCTTAAGTAAAGTGTCCATTCTCCTTCATCCATCCCAAAAAAAGCGATCGCCCTTCCTTCCCTCGCATTCAAACAAACTTAGCTACAATAAGCTATACTGTGCTCGGCGACTCCCCAACTCGAACAATTTTCCGTTGTTTATGTCTAACTCCTCCCTCCTCGCCCCTGGTTCGACTCTCGAAAAACGCTACCGCATCCTCCGCGAATTGGGCCGGGGTGGCTTCGGCCGCACTTATCTCGCCGAAGATATCAACCGCTACAACGAACATTGCGTGCTCAAAGAGTTTTCCCCGGTGGTTCACAGCCCGAAAGCGGCCGAATTGTTCGATCGCGAAGCGAGTATGCTTTACCACCTCCAACACCCGCAAATCCCCCGTTTTCGAGAGCTCCTGCGAACGGATTTGGGCGGGAATCCATCTTTATTTTTAGTCCAAGATTATATCAAAGGTCAAACCTACGAAGAAATATTGATATCGCGCCAGCAGCAAGGTAAAAATTTTAGCGAAGCTGAAGTTACTCAACTGCTATTTCAGCTTTTACCAGTTTTAGAATACATCCACTCAAAAAATTTAATTCACCGCGATATTTCCCCGGATAATATTATTCAGCATGATGCTGACAAACTACCATTTTTAATTGATTTCGGTTCAGTCAAACAAATTGCAGCCAATGCCGTACTTCAGTTTAACGGACAATCGGATACGGCGATCGGGAAACAGGGTTATTCGCCAGCCGAACAAATGCGGCTGGGGAAAGTTTCTGCCGCTAGCGATTTGTACGCTTTAGCCGTCACGGCGTTGGTATTGCTAAGTGGCAAAAAGCCTCAAAAATTGTACGATATCAATAATAAAACTTGGGATTGGCGATCGCACGTCAGTGTCAGCTCAAATTTAGCCACGGTATTGGATCGGATGTTAGCAGAACAACCGGGCGATCGCTACCAATCCGCAAAAGAAGTCCGCGAAGCACTCAAAGATCCAAAACTCTCTCAAATTGGCAGTATAATTTCCCAAATGGTGACAATGAACTTTGTCGGCCGCCCTTTCAAAAACACCACTCAAACTGCTACCAGCAATCATACTCCTGTTCACCAAACTCCTCAAATTGTTAACAACAACAGCACATTCAAGTTAATTCCTTGGAAAACCCTAGGGAGTTTAACTGTCGTTTTGGTGCCAGGACTTTTAGCTTTTAGTGTAGTCAAATCGGGTTTCACGTTGCCAAAGTTGCCGGATTTACCTAAATTTTCTTCGCGCCAACCGCCTCCCGATACATCCTTAGAGGAAGCAGAGATAATTCGTCAAGAAAAGATTGGGAAACGACGCAAAAATCTCAACATTGAGCAAGATATTTTTTATCAAAAAGTGGATGAATTATATTACAATAAATATCCAGAATTACAAGGGCGCAGCTTGACAGAAAAGCCAGAAGATGCTGAAATTAGGCGGAAATGGTATGAAGTTGCTGAGGATTTATTGGATAAGTTGGAGAAAGGAGGAGAGTTGTGAAATTTAAGATAGAATAAGAGTGATTGAACCGCAGAGGGCGCAGAGGGCGCAGAGGGAAGAGGAAGAGGGCCAAAAAAGACAGGGAAGAGAAAGAGAACTTTATCTGGTTTAATACAAGTTGGTTAGGCAACGCACTTTTAGTTTATTGCAAAATGGATTCTATTCAACTTACAGGAATTCGCTGCTACGGGTATACGGGCTATCTGCCGGAAGAGCAAGTTTTGGGCCAGTGGTTTGAAGTGGATGTTACTCTCTGGCTGGATTTATCGCAAGCTGGAAAAAGTGATGATATTCAACATACTCTTGATTACCGCAGCGCAATTACTCTGATTCAAAACCTAGTCAAAGACTCGAAGTTTTTATTAATCGAACGCCTAGCAGATACTATTGCTCAAGCGCTTTTACAACTACCGTTAGTCGAGAAAGTTAAACTACAACTCTCGAAACCTGCTGCCCCCATCCCTGATTTCGGTGGCAGAATTACTCTAGAAATTACTAGAAGTCATTAGTCATTAGTCCTTAGTCCTTAGTCCTTAGTCCTTAGTCATCAGTCTTTAATCTGCATTAGTTTGTCACTAATGACTGATGACTGATGACTAAGGACTATTGATTAATTACCACTTCAGCAAGTTAAATTCTTCCATGTCTACGGTATTGCGGTTGCGATAAATCGCCAAAACAATTGCCAAACCTACGGCAGCCTCAGCCGCCGCTACCGTAACTACAAACACGGTAAATACTTGGCCCTTAATTTGTACAGGATCGAGATAATTGGAGAAACCCATCAAATTGAGATTGACAGCATTCAGCATCAACTCGATCGACATCAACACGCGCACTGCATTTCTGCTGGTAATCAAACCGTAAATACCAATACAGAAAAGTGCGGCGCCTAATAACAGGAAATACTGGAGTTGCAGTTGCATAAATTTTTTGAGTCTTTCTCAATCAACATTACTACAAGACAGAGAGATAGGTGCAGTGAACACCCTACTGTAGCGTGTCTAAATCATTCATACAGTAGGGGTAGTGCTCCGTACCTACCTCCGATATGGGCAACCACGGGGAAATTGCCCCTACCTTAATTGTACGAATCATTTAGACTCACTACTTTTACTTAGATTCTGGCGAAGACACATCTCCGGCAGAAACTAATTCGCGAGGTCTTTCCGGCAAACTCAAAGCGGGTGTTTCCGATAGCTTCTTTGACAGTTCATCCGGGAAAAAATCGCGGCGTGCTAGGACAATTGCTCCTACCATTGCCATCAACAAAAACACTGATGCTAACTCGAAAGGTAGCAAAAAGTCGGTGAAGAAATGTTTGGCGATTGTGACGATCGAACTTTCTGCAGGTGCTCCTGTCGTCGCGACAATAGCCCAAGGAGTAGACACCACCATCGTACCCAAAAGCGCAAACAAGCCTACGCAAACTACTGCTGTTGCTACTTGACGCACCCAAGCGTTGGGAATAGTGCGGAAATCTTCGCGCTTGTTCACCAACATAATCGCAAACAAAATCAAGACGTTAACAGCGCCAACATAAATCAATACCTGCGCTGCTGCTACAAAGTCGGCATTCAGCAACAGGTACAAGCCGGCAATGCTGGTAAATACGCCGCACAGCAAAAATGCTGAGTAAACGATATTTGAGAACAGCACTACTCCTAGTGCTCCTGCAATCATCATTACGGACAGTATGCCAAACGAAACAATTTGAACCCCTTCAGCTAGATTCACAATTTTTTATCCTTTGTTAGTTGCTAATTGGTAATTGGGCCTTGGGTATTGGGCATTGGGCATTGGGCATTGGTTATTGGTTATTGGTTATTGGTTATTGGTTATTGGTTATTGGTTATTGGTTATTGGTTATTGGTTATTGG
>NZ_JAUBPT010000153.1:0-15156 GCF_036700905.1 Microcoleus sp. S13_C3
GAACCTATTTGCAAGCTTTAAGGCTGTTGGCGAACCCGCCCCTACCGCTAATTGAGAATGGTGCAAGATATCAGTTTTAACCCAGTTGGAATACGCGATCGCCTATTAGCAAGACGCGACCAAAAAGGGTAGTATTATATGCTGCGATTTTTGGCAGACGAGAACTTTAACAATCAGATTGTCCGAGGTATTCTGCGGCGGAATCCCGACGTTGAGATTGTCCGCGTTCAAGATATGGGCTTGATCGAAGCAGACGACCCAACTGTCTGAGAATGGGCAGCACTGCAAGGGCGCGTGGTACTAACTCACTATGTAGCAACTATGACAAACTTTGCCTACGAACGAATGCAAGCAGTTCTTGCGATGCCAGGGTTATTTGAAGTCAGCCACCGTGTTTCCGTAGCTTTGGCGATCGAGGAAATTTTGGTAATAGCTGAGTGCAGTCGGGAAGGAGAATGGGAAGGGCAAGTGAATTTATACCGGTAAAACCTCCAGATGGAGCGCCACAAGAGGTAAAAGTATGGCAGATTATTTCCACGCAAGAAGTGAAACCAGTAAGACCCTCTGATGTAGCACAATGGATACGGCAAGCGGTGCGACTCGGATGGCAGCCTCGGCGATCGGGAATCACTTTTAATGTGCAGATTGCAGGAGAAGGTGCAGAAAAAATATATTCGAGGGGGGAGTGTCGATCGGCTATGCTGAAGACAGAAAATTAACACCACACTCAAACTCAAAATGCTAGTCGTTCCCAGCAGTTAATATTGATGTAGCACAAAAATATATATCCTACACCAACTACCACGATTCGGCTTTCGCCGACGCTAAGCGATGTCTACCGAAACATTAGTTAACTGGCTCGAATCGAGCACCGAATTAGGCATATTATCCCGCGAGATTTTACAGGCGATCGCCGATGAAATGGAGATGTCAACTTTTCCCCCTGGATTTCGAGTGGTAATCGAAGATACACCAGTCACTAATCTCTATATCCTAGAACGAGGACAGGCCGATCGATACCGCCGCAAACAACCAGGTTTAATGTGGGGGAGTAGTTTATTACCGGGGGCGCTCGTCAATTTATCGGCCCTTCAACGATCGCAACCTGCGGATAGTCGAATTATTGCTCGGACAGAGTGTCAATTTTGGGTAATTAGTGCCGATCGCTGGCGTGGTTTGCTAGAAAGATATCCACGGATAGCCGAAGCCTACGCTCAACGTTTGGCGGCGAAATTAGAGCAGCTAGAAGCAGAAATTGCCTACGAACGAGAGCGTCAAAATGCCCTCCGCAGCTATCTAGTACCTAGGGCGAAACGAGGAGTCATTGGCAATAGTCGTTATGCAGTGAAATTGCGCCAACAAATTCGCACGGCATCGAGTGACAGCCGATCGGTATTAATCTCTGGCGAGCCTGGTTTAGAAAAGGATAATTTAGCTGCTTTAATTCATTTCGGTTCCCATCGCCGCAACGAGCCAATTATTCAGATTAAAAGTGCTTTACTTCAGAGCAATGGAGCGGAATTATTCGGGCGGTTGGGCGGCAAACCCGGGCTGTTGGAATGGTTGGGAGAAGGGACGTTAATTTTAAATGACGTGCAAGAATTACCCACTCAATTATGCCCCCAAATTCAGCAATTATTAACCGAGGGAACCTATACGCCAGTTGTCAAGGAAGGACAAATACCGCGACCACCGCGTTCTAGTAAGGCCCGGATAATTTTAATCTCAGAAATTGTGCAGCCCAAGCTAGATAAGCTGACACAACACAAGATTAAAGTCCCATCCTTACGGGTGCGAAAAACAGATTTAGAGGCACAAGTCAACTATTATCTCAATATCATTGGTCGCCAAAAGAAATTAGTCAAGCCCCAAGTTACACCGGAAGCAATTCGCCGCTTACAAGCCTACGATTTTCCAGGTAATTTGCAGGAATTGCAGGGAATGGTCGATCGCGCCTTAGTTCAAGCACAGGGGAGTCAGGTATTAACGGAAGAAGTGTTTTGGGCCCAGGCAGCGAAGAAACAAAAGTTTCGCCTGAATTTATTAAATATTTATCCAAAATTTCGGCAATTTTTACGGAGCGAGTGGTATCCCGATCGCGTGAATTATTGGTTTACCACCTGGGTGTTTGCATTGGTGGTAATTATCCTGTTTGTTGCTCCCCAAGATCGACAACATAATTTTGCCCTAAATATCTTTTGGGCGTGGTGGTGGCCGTTAATTTTATTATTATTCCCCATCATCGGGCGATTGTGGTGTGCTTTTTGCCCTTTTATGATTTATGGGGAAATCGTCCAAAAACTATCGCTAAAAATTTTCCCTCGAACTCTCAATAAATGGCCGCGCCAACAAGCCGAAAAATGGGGTGGCTGGCTTCTATTTGGACTATTTACTCTGATATTTCTGTGGGAAGAGTTGTGGAATTTAGAAAATACCGCCTATTTATCCAGTTGTTTGTTGTTGCTCATCACCGCCGGAGCGGTAATTTTTTCCCTAATCTTCGAGAGGCGATTTTGGTGTCGTTATTTATGCCCGATTGGGGGAATGAATGGATTATTTGCTAAACTCTCAATTATCGAACTTCGCGCCCAACAAGGAACCTGCGGGGCGGAATGCAGCACCTACCAATGTTACAAAGGCGGCCCCGGCTTGGGGGAAGGATTAACTACTAATGGCTGTCCGATTTATTCCCATCCCGCCCAGTTAACCGATAATAAAGATTGCGTGTTGTGCATGACTTGCTTGAAAGCTTGTCCGCATCGATCGGTAGAATTAAATCTGCGCCCTCCCGGCATCGAATTATGGACTACCCACGTTCCTCACAGTTATGAAGTTGCCCTGTTATTTCTATTATTAGGCGGTATTTATCTGCATCGCTTGCCGGAGATAAATAGTTTTTTGGGGCTGGGCATCAATTTAGAGCAATTTTTACCTCATTTAGGACTGTCGATCGCAGTGTTAATTATCCCGCCGATGATTCCCCTAATTGCCTACGCAATCATGCAGGCAATTTATCGATTGGGACAAGCAGAAACCCTGCCATTTACAACCTACAAACCCCTCGCATTTGTCTCTCTCGCCTACGGTTATTTACCCTTAGTCTGGGGCGGTAGTTTGGCTCACTATTGGCGATTGGGTTTGCAGGAAGGCGGTCGAGTGATTCCCGTAACTTTTGCCACTTTCGGACAAATTAGAGACGATTTACCGAGTTTTATTGCCGATCCAGCGGTGATTAGTTTCTTGCAAGGTTTAACTTTGATTGTATCATTATTAGTTACAATATTTGTGACTCAACAAATTGCCAAGCGCTCAATTAAATCTTTGATTCCACAACATTTAGCGAGTTTGTGCCTGATGCTGAGTTTGTGGTATGCGATCGTAGGAACCTGAGAGTGAGTATGCGCGATATATTACTTTTAGTTTTAATTTTTTACTCGCTCTGACCAATTTAAGAGCAGGCTTCTTGCTGACAGGTAAAGCAAAACACCATTACAAAGATGCCAGAGGAAATGAGTACCAGTTGAAATGAAAGGGCAAATTGCCCGATCGCCAAATTCAGCCTAGACAAGTTAAAATGTAAACATTCTCCGCTAGCCACATCCTAAACTATGACCGCACATCAGGAATCCATCATCGACCAGTTCACTCGTCAGGCAATTCCATTCTCTAAATTGTACGCTCACACAAATCAAGAGTCTCTGTACCTGCTGAGAGAAATGGCGAGTGTATCTGACAAAGACACTGTTCTAGATGTTGCTTGCGGTTCAGGTATTGTTAGTTGTGCTTTTGCGGAAGTTGCCAGTCACGTTACTGGCATTGATATCACACCAGCGATGCTCGAACAAGCCCAGATTCTGGCGCAACAGAAAAACTTGATTAATCTGTCCTGGCAACAAGGAGATATTGAAACACTACCATTTCCCGATGCTACTTTTTCTCTTGTTCTGAGTCGTTACGCTTTCCATCATTTTTTGCAGCCAGATGTTGTTCTATCAGAGATGGTTCGCGTATGTCGTCCAGGTGGTCGAATCCTGATTGCTGATGTTGCTTTGCCACCTGATAAAGTGAATGCTTATGACCGGGTTGAGAAGTTGCGCGATCCCTCTCATACTCGCGCCTTGACTCTGGAAGAGTTTCCAAAATTAGTCGCAGATGCCAATCTTCAAAATGTTAAATTGGCTTTTTACAAGGTAGAACTTGGGCTAGAACAACAGTTAGCTGCTTCTTTTCCCAACCCCGGCGATGACCAGAAAATCAGAGAAATGTTTAGAGAGGATATTGGTGTTGATAGTCTCGGAATTGGCGCGCATTTTAGATGCGAGGAAATTCATTATGCGGTTCCAATCGCTGTCATAGTTGGCGATAAAATAGCCTAAGTTTTATAAACTCAAAATAAGTGTAACAGAGTCCCACAAATAACAAATAACAAATAACAAATAACAAATAACTAATAAATATGAGCGACTTATCAACCAGACCAGCCCTAATCACCAAAGTCATCCCCGACAGCATCTGCGCCGAAATGGGATTTGAACCCGGAGACTCAATCGTCGCCGTCAACGGTCAAAAACCCCGCGACTTGATTGACTATCAATTCCTGTGCGCCGATGAATTTCTAGAATTAGAAGTATTAGACACTAAAGGCAAAACCCACAAGTTAGAAATAGAAAAAGAGTATGATGAAGACTTAGGATTGGAATTTGAAAGCGCTCTTTTTGACGGACTAATTCAGTGCAACAATCGCTGCCCTTTTTGCTTTATTGACCAACAACCACCGGGAAAGCGGGAAACTCTATATCTCAAAGATGATGACTACCGCCTCAGCTTTCTTTATGGTAGCTATCTCACTCTGACAAATTTGACTCAAAAAGAGTGGGATCGAATAGAACAAATGCGGCTTTCTCCTCTCTATGTTTCCGTACACGCTACCGAACCAGAAGTACGAATTAGGCTGTTAAAAAATCTCCGCGCTGGGAAGATTCTCGAACAAATCAAATGGTTTCAAGAACGCCGCTTGCAAATTCACGCTCAAGTAGTTGTTTGTCCCGGTATTAATGATGGCGAACATTTAGAACGCACTTTGTTAGATTTGGCCAAGTTTCATACTGGAAGTATTCCCGCTGTAGCATCGGTGGCTGTAGTGCCGGTGGGTTTAACTCGCTTTCGCCCTGCAGAAGATGAACTGATCGCAGTAACTGCGGAAAAAGCGCGAGAAGTAATCGAGCAAGTGCAGAAAATTCAAGTGCTTTTGAGTAAAGGAAAAGGCGGCGGAAAGCCGAAAAGGAAGAATTCAAAATCTACCCCCCCCAACCCCCCCTTAGCAAGGGGGGGAGAAGATTTAAATGGCTTGTTAGGAAAGTCAAAATCGCGCTGTATTTGGCTGGCGGACGAGTGGTTTTTAATAGCTGGTTTAGATTTGCCGTCGGCTGCTGATTACGAAGATTATCCCCAAATTGGTAACGGTGTGGGTTCGATTCGGCAGTTTATCCAGCAGTTTGAAACGGCTTTTGAGAAGCTGCAACCGATGCAAGTCGAACCCGATCGCAAGTTAGTTTGGGTGGTGGGGAATGCTGTCGAAAAAGCTTTTGAGCCGATCGTACAACAACTAAACCAAATTCCCGGCTTGTCCGTCAACATGGCAGCACTGTGCAGCCACTACTGGGGACAAACTATCACTGTCACGGGTTTGCTTACCGGGCAAGATTTGCTCGAAGCTTTGCAGGGGCGAGACTTGGGAGATGGCATCCTGCTGCCGTCGGTGATGCTAAAACAGGGGGAACCGCGTTTTCTCGACGACATGACCCTCGAACAGCTCGCCAGCTCGCTGAAAACCCGGATTTTGCCGGTGAGCGGAGTAGAGGAACTAATCTCGGCGGCGATCGGTCTGGCAAATGCTGAAGTTAAATTCTAAATTTTGAATCGAACATTCAAAAGTTAAGATGAGTATGGTAATTGTGACTTGTAACCGTCGAGTTCAGGCTACAGACTAGAAACTTGAGACCTCAATCTTGCTCTAAAATTGTCTCTAGAATTGCAGAGTAATTAAAAAATTATGCGTGTTTTTCGTCAAATCATCGTAGTCGGAGTGGGCGCTGCAATTACTTTGGGCAACGCCGCACAGAGTGCTTCAGCACAGTCTCCGGCCCAATCTCAGGACAGTTTGGCCCTTAGCAATCAGCTCGAATTAGGGCCCAATGTTCGATCGGCCTCGAACAAAGTGGCAGAATCAGCATCACAGGCCGAAGAGTCGATCGCCCTTAACCCCCCAACCGGGCCCGAGCAAGCATCAAAGCCTCAACAGGCTGCTCCGGCTTCCCCATCAACTCTGTCTCAGGCCGGTTCAACGCCTCTAAGAGGGTTGGAACCGACACAGACTCAGCAGCCTTCCCCGAAGCCTCCCAACAATATTCCGGTGCCGAGTGCCCCGGTACCAATTCTCCGGGGCACTCCGAACGAAAGTTTCCCCCCTCTCCCTCCAAGGGGCATTTTAGACACCAAGCCTCCGGCTTCCCTGGAACCCAACCCGAATCCGCTGCAGTTTCCGACAAACCCGGAGGATGTCAGGATCGAGCAAACTGAGCCAATTACCTTGCAGCAGGCGATCGACCTCGCCCGCCGCAACAGCCAAGTTTTGCAAATCGCCGGACAGCAAGTGGAACAAAGCAGAGCCGCTTTGCGCGAACAGCAAGCTGCTCTTTATCCAGACCTGAATTTTCAAATGGACGCCAGCCGTTCTGTGAGTGCCGGCGGAGAACTCGGAGTCCGGGCTCAGCAGCGCTTCAACAACTCTCGGGCTAACGGAACCGGGCGGCCCGCCGAGCAAGCCCGGCAAAATTTCGGCAGCAACAGTCTCAACAGCACTTTGCAGTTGAGCTATGATGTCGATTTGTTCGGAAGACGGCGCGCTAACATCCGCGCTGCAGAGGAACAGTTGCGCCTTCGGGAACTGGATGTGGAACGCCAAGCCGAGCAACTCCGCTTCGACACTGCTGAGGCTTACTACAACTTGCAAAACGCGGACGGACAAGTTGCGATCCGCCAAGCTTCGGTGAGAAATGCCCAGCAAAGTTTGCGGGATGCCGAAGCCCTGGAACGGGCAGGGGTGGGAACCCGGTTTGCTGTGTTGCAGGCTCAGGCAAATTTGGCTAACGAACAGCAACAACTGTCATTGGCCCGTCGTGACCAGCGAGTGGCCCAGCGGCGTCTGGCTGAGATTTTGAATATCAGCCAGTCGGCGAACTTGACAGCGGCTGACCCGGTAGAGCAAGCCGCACCTTGGAGGCTGTCTTTGGAAGAAAGTATCGTGCAGGCTTTTAGGAATCGCCCCGAGTTGGAACAGCAGTTGGTGCAGAGGGATATCAGCAAGCAGCAGAGGCGATCGATTCAGGCGGGGCGTTTGCCTCAACTGAGTGTAGGGGGTAGTTACAACGTGCTGGGACAAGATCCTGACGACCCCAACCCGTATGCTGCTCGCGGCTGGGCCGATGGTTATTCGATCCGGGCGAGTCTGACTTGGAGTATCTTCGATGGGGGCGCGGCGAACGCGAGGGTGAGACAGCGAAATGCTGATATTGCGATCGCCGAAAGTCGATTCGACCAACTCCGCAATCAGGTGCGCCGGGAAGTGGAACAAGCTTATTATGGCTTAGAGTCGAGTTTTGAGAATATTGAAACTTCTCAGGCGGGGGTTTTGCAGTCGAGGGAAGCTCTGCGTTTGGCGAGACTGCGGTTTCAAGCTGGTGTGGGTACTCAGACGGATGTGATTCAGGCGGAAACAGATTTGACTAGGGCTGAGAGAAGCCGATTGTCGGCAATTATCAACTACAACCTGGGACTTTCGTCTATCCAGCGGGCTGTGAGTAATCTCCCGACGAATAACCTCTCGGATGCTCCTTGAGATTGGGTTGGGACGATTCCCTATGGGATAGCTACGCTCGCGCGCACCTTTAATCACAAAGGCAATTAGACATCGGGTATTAAACGTCCGACACATTAGTTAATATTTTGTAATAGAGTTCCATGTCAACTGCGTTAAGGAATCGGCAATGGCCAACATCAAGTTTGTGAAGGAAAATCAGGAAGTCATCGCAGCAGACGGAGCCAATTTGAGGCTCAAAGCTCTAGAAAACCGCATCGATTTGTACACATTTTCGGGAAAGCTCATGAATTGCGGGGGCATTGGTCAATGCGGCACCTGCATTGTGGAAATTGTCGAGGGCAGTGAAAATCTGTCGCCCCGCACTGACTTTGAGAACCGCAAGCTCAAGAAAAAGCCCGAAAACTATCGGTTGGCTTGTCAAGCTATGGTCAATGGCCAGGTGAGCGTGAAGACTAAACCGTGACTTTCAGAAGGCAGAAGGCTAGAGATCCTAGAGATGCAGAAGGAAAGAAAAATGCAGAATGCAATAATTGTGTTTTTTTTCCTATTTCACTGTATAATCACGCCTTTTGCTCGCTTAGGAAAAGAAACTTGGTTTCTAGGACAAATAAGAGATTGGGTAGCGAGGCATCCAGGCAGAAAGCGGGTTTCGACGCTTGTCCGTCAGCTCTTCTTCTGTCTTCGAGTTTGCCTTTTGCCTTTGAGTGATATCCTAGTTGTGTGTG
This sequence comes from Microcoleus sp. S13_C3, assembly GCF_036700905.1. Taxonomy (NCBI): domain Bacteria; kingdom Bacillati; phylum Cyanobacteriota; class Cyanophyceae; order Oscillatoriales; family Microcoleaceae; genus Microcoleus; species Microcoleus sp. S13_C3. The sequence goes on from NZ_JAUBPT010000153.1 coordinate 8,605, forward strand.
TTTTTCCATTTTCCGATAGAGGCGAGCGTCTTCATGGAAGTTAACGATTTAGGTTTTGTGGCAACCATTCTGTTTGTATTGGTTCCCAGTGTTTTTCTAATCATTCTGTACATTCAAACAGCTAGCCGTCAAGGTAGAAAAGATTAGCAACTGCTGCTATTTCTCTCTGGCTTTGCTGCTTGCAAAAAAAGCGCCAACAGCTTTTTGCTGAGGCGCTTTTTTTGTTAACTGTTGAGTGTTATATCATTTCCGGTAACACCGGAATGATGTTGACTGTTGACGGTTGACTGTTGACGGCGTGAACAGTCAACCGTCAACAGTGAACTCGAATTTACTATTCCGATGAAGAGTGGATTTGATATTAGCGACTAACTGTTAACTATGAGATTCTAGCCGACTGTGCGGGCTAGCAAGACGGGACAGTTGGCATAAACTCGCACGTAGTCTGATAGCGAATTTCCTAGGAGTCGATCGATATCCACAAAGTTTTTGGCAACGTTGGGTCGCCGATCCGGGGAACCGATTACCAACAAGTCGGCATTCATGTCGTCTGCAATCCGACAAATTTCTTCCCCTGGCTTGCCTGTAGCACTCACGCAGCGGTAGCTAACTCCCATTTGTTTGGTTAGTGCTACTGCAGGGGCCAATACAGCGTCTTTTTCAGCACTTGTTGTTAAATCTGTGCTGGATTTTCCCGTCAAATCTTTGGTGACGTGTACTAAAATTATCTCTCCGCCACTGACTTCTTTGACCAAAGATAGCGCAAGCTGTAATGACTGTTTGGCAGCTTCTGATTTGTCTACCGCCACCATAACGCGCTTGATTTTTTTGACGTAGATGTCGTCTTTTACTAACAACATCGGTCGGGATGTTAGCTGAAAAACGTACTGGCTGACTGAGTTTTCCAAAATAGATTGCAGCCGTCCGAGTCCCCGGGAACCCATAATTACTAAGTCGGATTGTTCTTCTTCTGCGACTTGGCAAACTGTGGTTTTCGGGTCTCCCTGTTTGAGCCGGGGGTTGACTTTGCTGGGATCTATTTTCAGAGACTGGACTGCTTGTGCTAAAATCTTTCCTCCTTCTTCCAATTTCTCGGCCATGCCATCGGAGGTTACTTGGGGCGGCACGACGTGCAAGACGGTGACAGAGGTTTGTTGCAAGGAAGGGATGTCCATCAACATATTAAACATCTCTTCGCACAAGCCGCGACCGGCGACGGCTACTAAAATTTTTTCTATCATGGGGTTTTGGCGGTAAAAACAGTTGAGTTTTCTTGTGCGACGTTAAACTAGGGCGTTGGTACTCTAGTTGCTTACTGTCAAGCATAAGCCTGAAGTTTGTCTTATGATTTGTAGAAATGTAGCGTTTTGGAACGATTTGTAAAGTGTTAGAGAACGATCGAACTCAACCAGAACTCGCACCGGCTGGTGCTATTCAAAATCGGCGGGGGATGGACTCTGAGGGCTGGTTTGAATATTTGGTGCGAGTGTACCCTCACCATACTGACTACAGCGGTGTGGTGTGGCACGGGACTTATCTGGCTTGGATGGAGGAAGCTAGGGTGGAAAGTTTGCGATCTCTTGGCATCGAGTATGCAGACTGGGTGGCGCAGGGTTTGGAATTGCCCGTGGTGGAACTTTCGCTGCGCTACCACCGGGCTGTACAAATGGGTCAATCTGTGGCAGTCAGAACGCGGATCGCTGCTAGCGAGGGTGTGCGGCTGCTTTGGGATTACGAAATTCGATCGGCTGATACTCAGGAGTTATATGTGACAGCACAGGTAACTTTGGTTGGTGTCGATCGCGACAAGAACAAGATTATCCGGCAATTGCCACCGGCGCTAAAGGAGGCTTTGACAAGGCTTTCTGTTAAACCTTCAACCTAAGCTGCTGTTAACTATAAAAAATAGTTGGTGCAGCCCTAGTAAGTAGAGTGCGTGACTTTTGAGTTACTCCCTTCGCCACCAAAATATTTTTTGGTCACGCACTCTACACAACTGCCTTCTGCCTTCATTGGAACTTTTAATAATGTCAAAAAAACTGGAATTACCAGAGCCAAATATTGAACTTCAGCGCAATATATTGGAAAAAACCGAGTTAAACTCTGCCTTGATAACTGAAGACAAAACTCTTGTTTCGGGAAATCCAGACAGTTTAAAAAACGGTGAATTAGCTGATGACAGTCAAGGCAAATTTTGGGCGATCGCATCGCTGTCGGCGGCGCTGCTAGCGGTGTCGCTGGCTGCGATTTTTATTAGGTTGAGCGAACGGGAAATCAGCCCGAATGCTACTGTTTTTAACCGTTTGTGGATAGCAACTGTAGTATTTGGACTGTGGAATGGTGCGGGTGTTGCGCGCCGCCGAATGTCTGGGGTGGAAGTTGAAGAGCGATCGAACTACACTCTGCAGGATGTGATGCTGTTAATAGCCGTAGGCGTGGTTTCTTCTGCTTCTGTGGGTTTCTGGGCCTGGTCACTGAGTCAGACTAATGTCGCTAATTCTACTGTACTGCGAAACTTAACTCCTTTATTTACTACTTTGGGGGGATGGCTGCTGTTGGGGCGACGCTTTGACAACAGGTTTTTGGTGGGACTGGCGGTGGCTTTGTCTGGCGCAATTGCGATCGGAATCGACGATTTGCAAACTGCGGGAGACAATCTTGTCGGCGACTTGGCTGCTCTTATATCGGCGATGTTTTATGCAGGAAATCTGCTAATTTCCGAACATTTGCGAACCAAGTTTCCGGCGACAACTATATTGATGTGGCGCTGTTTTATGGGCAGTATCTTGGTTTTGCCATTGGTTCTGCTTGCGGGCGATCGAGTTTTCCCTTATTCTTGGGAGGGATGGCTGACTGTAATTGCTTTGGCCGTGGTTTGCCAAGCTTTCGGTCAGGGACTGCTTATCCACAGTCTCGGTAGTTTGTCATCGGAATTTGTAGCTTTTTTCCTGCTCCTAGAACCCGTAATTACGGCTATTATGGCTTGGGTGCTGTTTTCGGAAAGTTTGAGCTTGTTTAATTGGTTTGCTTTTTCTGTGGTTTTGGCGGGAATATACTTGGGAAAATCTAGCGGTTCGGTTGTTAAAAAATAAAACACACAGGAAAAAATACTTAAATGACTCCAACATCAATCAGCCTGAATAGCTGGCATTACGACTTTAGTTTGCTGCCTCAATATTTGGAGGTGCTGTTTGCTAAATTGCGGATTGCTGTGGTGTTCGGCGGCGACTGCGATCGCCCCGGATCAGTGATTTACAAAACTCACAATCCCCGCGCTTGGAAGAGTTACGAAGTCGTCGCCCGCGAGATTGCTAAAGCCTTAGCAGAAATTGGCTTTCAGCAAGTTTTTGTCATGCCTGACGACATGAATTTGCCCGAACAACTGAAACAAAAAAACATTCATTTAGTGTGGCTGAATACTGGCGGAGTCCAGGGCTACAATCCTGTTTGTCACACTCCCGCCTTGTTGGAAATGTTGGGAATGCCTTATGTCGGTCACAATCCTCTAAATAGTTCAATTTTAGATAACAAACACGCTTTCAAACGGGAACTGCAATCAGTCGGAATTAAAACCGCTCCGTTTATGACTTGGCATCCTTCTCAAGGAATATTGCAGCCTAATTTGCATCAGCGTTTTGCCATTGCTTTTGGTGACTATCAAGGGCCGTTTGTTGTTAAACCCGTATCCGGTCGCGCTTCGCTGCAAGTTCATTTTGTAGACACAACTGAGGGTGTGTCTGAGGCGGTTTCGGAAGTTCACCGAACCACTCACAATACTGCTTTAATTGAAAAGTATTTGCCGGGACGAGAATTTTGTGTAGCGGTTTGTGGCTATGTTAAATATGCTAAAGGCGGTTTCTCTAAAAATACAAAACCTTTTGCTTTTTCCACTGTCGAGCGGGTGCTGGAGCCTGACGAACGCATATTTACTTCTATGGACAAAAAAACGATTACGGTCGATCGAGGACGGTTGATGGGCGGTGAGGAACCTGAACTCAAACAAGAGTTAATTGAGTTAGCTAGAACAATTTATTGGGAGTTTAGTTTGAACAGTTTGGTGCGGCTCGATGTCCGAAGTGATGCGGATGGCTCGCTTTATGTTTTGGAAGCAAATCCGAAACCGGATCTGAAACATCCAGGGGAAAATGTGACGAGTTTGGTAGCTTTAGGTTTGGCGGAATACGGGATGAGTTATAACGATTTAATTTTTAGTTTACTGGCGGATAGGTTGGATTATTTGTTGACTCAGCATATCGAAATTATTCCTCATATTGTGGATTTGCTTCATTAATCGGACTTGCAGGGTGCGCTGCACCTTACCTGTAACCAAAAGGGATTTGTAAAGAAATATAAATTCTCGATCCAAGTGAACACAGGCTGGCAAGTTGTGATAGTTTTGAGTAATATCAATTCCGGTTGCACTCCTCATGACAGTTGACAGTTGACAGTTGACTCGCAGTCGTAAAACTGAATGCTTGAGTGTTAACTGTTGACTCGATTTGATTATTCCGATGCAACCGGAAACGATATAAGATAGCGATGGGTAGATGTCCATTTTTGGGTCTGCCTCAAAATAACTCAATTGATATTAATTAGATAAAACAAATGCAAGCATTACTTTTATTCATAGGATTTGGAGGCGGGGCATTAGTCTGCTGGCTAATTTTGAATAAGCGAAATTCACGCAATTTGGTGCGGATGCAGGGTTCGCAGGAGGCTATATCGAATTTGGCTGCTCAGTTGGATGCCCGAACTTCGGAATTGCGACAAAAGGTGCAGAATGAAAATCAGCTAAATTCTGAAGTATCTCAGTTGCAAAGTCGCTTGGAAACTGTGACTCGCGAGCAAGAAGTGTTAAAAAATCAAGTGTCGGAAATGGAAGAATTTTTGGCAGGAATTGCCCAGGATCGATCGCAAATTGATGCTCTGATTGCTGATTTGCAGTTTCAGCTAGAAAATGCTCACCAAGCTGAGTCCCAGTTAGCAGAAGTGGCAGAACTTAAAGAGCTGTTAGAAGTTGCGGATCGGGAGCGATCGCAGCTTAACACTCAATTGCTGGAAATGCAAGCACAGTTAGAGGCGGTTGATGCCGAACGTTCTCAATTTCACGCTCTGCTGTCGGAATTTGAGAGTCAGTTGGAAACGGCTACTCAAAGCAGATTGCAGGTACAGTACCAGTTGTCGGAAATTCAAATAAAGTTCGATCGCTCCATTGAAGAGCGGCAGCAACTTCAGTCTCAACTGTCGGGTTTGCAAGCTCAACTGCAATTAGTCGAAGCAGAGCGATCGCAATTTACTTCGGAATTGTCAGATATACAAGCTCAATTGGAGAGTGCAGAGCAAGAACGCGAAATACTCAACTCTCAATTGCAAACCGCTAGCCAACAAGCACAGCAACCTCCATTGGAATTATTAGAACTGCAAAGACAGTTAGAAGCAGCTAATCTGGAAAAAATGCAGTTAAACTCTCAACTTCATGAAGTACAACTTCAATCCGAAATGGTTGTTGTAGAGCGAGAGAGACTGCTGTCTGAGTTGTCAGAATTGGAGTCTCAGATACAGCGCAAGGAGGGAGATAGCTCGCAACTCCAGTCTCAGTTATCAGAACTGCAAGCTGAATTAGAAACTGCTAACACAGAACGATCGCACCTTTATTCTCAACTGTCCCAATTGCAAAGTCAAATCGAGACAGCCAACCCGATCTCAACTCAACTTCAATCTCAAATCTCGGAGTTAGAACACCAGTTAGATAGTGTGCGTCAAACTCGCTCTGAATTGGAAGTTCAGCTAGAAACTGCTAACACAGAACGATCGCAACTTTATTCTCAACTCTCGGAAATTCAAAGTCAAACCGAGACAGCCCACCAGAATCAAACTCAACTTCAATCTCAAATCTCCGAGTTAGAGCAACAGTTAGAAACTGTGCGTCAAAATCGCTCGGAATTGGAATCTCAACTCACTTCTCAAATCTCCCAATTGCAAAGTCAAGCCGAAACAGCCAATCAGAATCAAAATCAACTTCAATCTCAAATATCCGAGTTAGAACACCAGTTAGAAAGTGTGCATCAAAGTCGCTCTGAATTGGAATCTCAGCTCACTTCTAAAATCTCGGAATCCCAAAGTCAAATCGAGACAGCCAATCAGAATCAAAATCAACTTCAATCTCAAGTATCTGACTTAGAAAATCAGCTAAATAGTCTGCGTCAAACTCGCACTGAATTAGAAGTTCAGCTAGAAACAGCGAACACCGAACGATCGCAACTTTATTCTCAAATCTCCCAATTGCAAAGTCAAGCCGAGACAGCAAACCAGAATCAAAATCAACTTCAATCTCAAATATCCGAGTTAGAACACCAGTTAGAAAGTGTGCGTCAAAGTCGCTCTGAATTGGAATCGGGGCTCACTTCTCAAATCTCCCAATTGCAAAGTCAAATCGAGACAGCCAATCAGAATCAAGCTCAACTTCAATCTCAAGTATCCGAGTTAGAACACCAGTTAGAAAGTGTGCGTCAAAGTCGCTCTGAATTGGAATCGGGGCTCACTTCTCAAATC